>DATEFI010000034.1:0-17196 GCA_035280705.1 Rhizorhapis sp.
CCGGGTGGATAAAACCAAGCCTTGCCGCGTGCAACGCCTGCCTTTTGAAACCCAGTTTTTCCAATATTGGCCGGTGCGGCTTTCGCGGGCGGCCATAGACCGGATCGCCGACCAGCGCGTGGCCGATATGCGCCATATGGACGCGGACCTGGTGTGTGCGCCCCGTTTCCAGCCGGCATTCGACGAGTGCCGCATCATCTAGCAGCTCCTTGACTTCATAATGCGTTATAGCGTGCTTGCCGCGTCCTTCGTGCTGGACCGCCATTTTCTTGCGGTCATGCGACGAGCGGCCCATCCATGCGTTGACCGTCCCCCTGGCAGGGGAGGGGCGCCCGCTGACGACAGCGAAATAGCGCCGGTCGATGCTATGCGCCGAAAATTGCGAGGCGAGTCCCTCATGCGCCTTGTCGGTCTTCGCAACGACGAGAAGGCCGGATGTATCCTTATCGATTCTGTGGACAATGCCAGGGCGCGCCACGCCTCCTATGCCGGAAAGCTGGCCCCGGCAGTGATGGAGAAGGGCGTTGACGAGCGTACCGTCGGGATTGCCGGCCGCCGGATGCACGACAAGGCCCGCGGGCTTGTCGACGACGATCAGATGCTCATCCTCATAGGCGATGTTGAGCGGAATGTCCTGCGGAACGGCTTCCGCCTCAGCAGGGGGAGGGACCGTAATCGCATAATGTTCGCCCTCGCTGACCTTGTGCGAGGGGGCGGCCACCGGCCTTTGTTCGCGGGTGACCTTGCCCTCCAGGATCAGCGATTTCAGCCGTTCGCGCGACATGTCCGGCATCAGCACGGCAAGCGCACGGTCGAGGCGCATGCCGTCGCAATCTTCAGTGATGATCGCGTTGATGCTGGAAGCCCCCGAATTCACATATTAGGATATAGAAATGGCGACCCGCATATCAAGAACCTTGCTCGACAGCATCGTTTCGGATGCCGCGCGCGACGAAAAGGCGGAGCGGTGCGGGCTGCTGCTTGGCGACGAGCAGAGCATAATAGCCGTGCATTTCGCCGCCAATGTGGCGCCCGATCCCTGCCGCCATTTCGAACTCGATCCAGCGCTCCTCCTCGCGGCCCATAAGGCAGCGAGGGAAGGCGGGCCGCGCGTCATCGGCCATTATCATTCGCATCCCTCCGGCTGGGCCCTGCCTTCCGCTACGGATGCCGCCTGCGCCCTGCCGGACGGTTCGCTCTGGCTTTTAATCGCGCGAGGGGAGGCGGCGCTTTGGCGGGCGGTGGAGCATGGTCCTGTCCAGGGGCGTTTCCGGGCCGAGCCGATGGAGATTTGTGGTGATGTCGAGCTTGCATAGCGAGTCCCGGTCCTGCATTAGGGACGGCGACACAATCTATACTCGACACCTTTTGGGCTGAGCTTGCCGAAGCCGTTGTTTTTCTTGCAGAAGCGGGTCCCCGGGCAAGCTCAAGGCGAATGGTGCGGGGAATAGTTCTTGTTGCACAGGATGGGATGAATGACCGTAGAGAGTATCGATTTCGCCGCCCTGCTCTGTTCGCGCCTGTGCCATGACCTGCTGAGCCCGATCGGGGCGCTCAACAATGGGTTGGAGCTGCTGGCGGATGAGAATGACCCGGAGATGCGGGCCCGCTGCCTTGAACTGCTGGCCGAAAGCGCCCGGACATCTGCCAACAAGCTCAAATATTTCCGGCTGGCCTTTGGCTCGGCGGGTGGGTTCGGCGACATGGTGCCCGCAGGAGAGGCCAAATCCGCTATCGAGGGAATATTCTTTTCAGGCGGCCGGGTGAATGTCGGCTGGCTCGTGGCGGAGGACAGCCTTAGCAAGGCGGCGGTCAAGATCTTGCTGAACCTGTCGCTGATTGCCGGAGAAGCGCTGGTGCGCGGCGGCCAGCTCGACATCGGCGCGGAAAGCCGTGAAGGAGCCACTGAAATCGTGGTCCGCGCGGAGGGCCCGCGGATCGTGCTGGATGGGGAGTTGCGCGCCGCGCTCCAGGGTGAGGCAAGGCAAGAAAGCCTGACCCCGCGCGCAGCGGCTGCCTGGATGGTCAACAGGCTTGTGACCGGAGCAGGCGGGCAGGTGATACTGTCGGAACCCAATGACCCGGTGCTGCTGTTCGGCGTGAGCGTTCCCAGGGGGTGAGGGGTTCCCACGCTACTGATAGGGAAGCCTTCTCATCCTCTCCCCATGAGAGAGGGAAACTGACCCAATTCACCGCTGCCCAATCGCCTTTAACGCCATCTTAACCAACATCCGCCATTTTGTCCCCGGCTTCGAAGTCGGACAGGACCATATGGACGAGTTGCTCGCGGAATTCATTTCCGAAACCCAGGAAACCATGGAGGCTCTGGCCGGCGAAATCGTCGCGTGGGAGGCTGATCCCATGGACCGGGAAAGGCTGGATGCGATTTTCCGCTTTTTCCACACGGTGAAGGGAAGCTGCGGTTTTCTCAATCTGCCGCGATTCGAGCGGCTCAGTCATGCCGCAGAAGATGTGCTTTCGGAGATTCGTGCAGGCAAGCGCGATGCCGATGCCATGACAGTTAGCGCGGTCCTTGCCATCATGGACCGGATCGGTGAACTCGCGCAGGCCGTGGTGGCAGGCACTTCGGTGCCGAGCGAGAGCGACGATATATTGATCGACGCCCTGCTCAATCCTGACATTGGGGCGGTCGTCGTAACCGAAAAGCCCGCCGAAACGGAGATCGAGCCCGTCGGCGCCGAAGCGCGGCGTCCAACGGCGGTTATGCGCAGCATCCGCTTGCCGCTCAGCCTGATCGACCAGCTGATGAACGGCGTCTCCGACATGGTGCTGGCGCGCAACGAGCTTTCGCGCAAGCTGCGGGAGCGTTTTTCCGATCCCGAACTGGAAAGCACTTTCGAACGGCTATCCAATTGTGTCGCGGATATGCGCGATGCGATCAGCAAGACGCGCATGCAGCGCGTCGACCGGCTTTTCGTCGCCATTCCGCGCATGGTGCGCGACATTGGCCGCGACCTCAGCAAGAAGATCGATCTCGTCATCGAGGGGGGCGATGTCGAGATGGATCGCGAGATGGTGGAGATGGTGGTCGATCCGTTGACCCATATCGTCCGTAACGCGATCGACCATGGCATTGAGGCCCCCGCCGAGCGCCTGAAGGCCGGAAAACCAGAAGCCGGGCATCTGCGCGTCGCTGCCCGTCAGGCGGGCAACCAGATCGTCATCGAAATTGCCGACGATGGCCGCGGCATAGATACCGACAAGCTCGTGGCGAGGGCGATCGCTTGCAATATCATCAGCCGGGAAAAGGCGAACGAGCTTTCCGATGCTGCGCGGCTTGACCTGATCTTTGCCCCCGGCCTCTCGACCGCGAAGGAAGTCACCTCGGTTTCCGGCCGTGGCGTCGGTATGGACGTCGTACGGTCGAATATCGAACGGATCGGCGGTGTCATCGGGCTCGACAATCATCCGGGCAAGGGCCTTCGCATCACGCTCCGTGTGCCGTTGACCCTCACCATCATTCCAGGGCTTATCATTCGCGCCGGGGGACAGCACTTCGCCATTCCCCGCGCGGCCGTGGTGGAGATACTGCACGACAATAATGAGACGCTGTCTATTGCAAGCGTCGGCGGCGCTCGTGTCGCGACCATCCGCAGCATCCGCCATTCGATGATCGACCTTGAGGATCTTCTGGGCCTTGAACCCATCAAGGAAGGCGGGAAGCGCACCCTGGTGGTGATCCGCTCGACCTCCGGCGTGCCGTTTGCGCTCGGGGTGCAGGCGGTGGACAATCATGAGGAGTTGGTGATCCGTCCGGCGTCGCCCCTGGTCATGGCTTCGGGCCTTTATGCGGGAATGACGCTTCCGGATAATGGCCAGCCCATGCTCTTGCTCGATGCGAGCGGCCTCGCCACCGCTGCCATGCTGCCGATGATCGACGGCGAAGCGGAGGCCAAGGAACTTCGCGGGCCGGACAAGGATGTGGCCGCGGAGGAGCTGGTCAGCGCTCTCATGTTCACGGAACGGACGGGCGAGGAGCGGCTTCTCCGCCTGTCGCTGGTCGAACGGGTGGAGGATATTCCCTCCGAGCAGTTCGGCCAATCCGCGGGCCGGTGGTTCGTCCGCATCGAAGGCAAGCTTCTGGCGGTCGTGCACCCGCTGGAGGACCTTTCCGAAGGACCGGTCACTGCGCTTCGCCTGCGGGATGGAGAGAATGAGTTCTGCTATCCGGTCGCGCACATCATGGATATTGTTCAAATGCCTCCGGTCCCGGATCTAAGCAGCCGGAGCGGGATCATTTCGGGGATCACCGCCATCGAGGGCAAGCAATATGAGGTGATCGATCCCTTCGCGCTGCTTGCCTCGGTTCCCGATCGGATAGTGACGGGGCGGCCCGTCCGCTGTCTTCTTGCGGACAAGGACGATCCCTGGATGCAGGAGATATTGGCGCCCCTCATCCGCCAGGCCGGCTATGAGCCGGTGCTGGATGATGCCACCGCTGCGAACGAGGCCGATATCGTGCTGTGTTTGGCCCAGTCGCCGGTTGCGGAAACGATCGTCGATCGGCCGGTGGTGAAGCTGCGCAATGCGCAGCGGCCGCAGGGACCGGATGACCAGAGCATCTATCGCTACGACCGGGACGCCCTGATCGCGGCGATCGAATCTGCCAAGACGGAGAGGGCGGCCTGATGGGCGAGCTTTACCTATTTGCCAGCATCGGCGGCACGAATGTCGCCATTCGGACGGGCCAGATCGAAGCCGTGGTGAAGCTGACGGAGATTTCCCCGGTTCCGCGCGTCCCGAGCCATGTGGTGGGCCTCTCCGCGCTTCGCAGCCGGGTGCTGACGATCATCGATACCGCCGCCCTGGTATGGGGCAGGCAGGCGACCGCGGCGCCAGGATCGTTCGCGATCATTACCGACATTGCGGGCCACAGCTATGGCATGACGGTGGATTCAGTGAGCGACATCGCCCCAGCTGCCAGCGGGGAACTGCCCCTTTGTGGCCAACTCGATTCCGCCTGGCGGCCCTTCACGCAAAAAATGGTGGAAAATGAGCATGGTCCCCATCTGCTGATCAGCCTCAGCAGTTTCGTAGAGCAAGTGCAGCCGCTCGCTGCTTGAAGGCGGCGTTTACCATTCTCTTACGAAGATGCCGTAGCTTTGGCATAACACCGGCAAAAAAGGTCGTTTCATGAAAAATTGTCTCGTGGTCGATGATTCCAAGGTGATCCGGAAGGTCGCCCGGCACATATTGGAATCACTGCAGATTTCCGTGTCCGAGGCGTGCGACGGCCGGGAAGCGCTCACCCATTGCGAAACTTCGGTTCCTGACGTGGTCCTGCTAGACTGGAACATGCCGGTCATGAGCGGCATGGAATTTCTGCAGGCGCTCGGCGACCTTCCGGTGGAGCCGCGGCCCAAGGTCATTTTCTGCACGACCGAAAACGGCATAGGCCACATCAAGGCGGCCGTAGAGGCAGGCGCCGATGAATATGTGATGAAGCCTTTCGACAGGGATACTCTGGAAAGCAAGCTGCAGATCGTCGGCGTCATCTGAACCTGAAAGGCCTCCGGCGATGCCCCGCACCGTACCAATGAAGGCCGCCGGCGAATTGTCTCCTGAGCGTCCCATCCGCCTGCTGATCGTCGATGACTCGCTGGTGGCGCGGAGCGTGTTCGAGCGGATTGTCACCCAGAACAAGCAGTTCGAGCTGTGCGAGAAGCTTGGCAGCGCTGCCGAAGCCATTGCCTATCTCGCCGACCACCAGGTCGATGTCATCATGCTGGACATCGAGATGCCAGGGCAAAGCGGCTTGATGGCCTTGCCGGAGATACTGAAACAGGGCGGCCAGGCCAAGGTCATCATATTGTCCTCCAACTGCGATGAAGGCAGCGCGGCTGCGGTCGAGGCACTCGCCATTGGGGCGAGCGACATCATGGCCAAGCCCGGCCGCAGCGCCTTTAACGGCCAATTTCCCGAAATGCTGATCAAGCGCCTTTTGAAGCTGGGCGAACAGGCAAGCTGGCCGGATAAGGGCGAGGGCAGCGCAAGCTGCGGCTTGCGCCGGACCGGCCGCCGCGGCAGCATTGCTTGCCTCGGTGTCGGGGCATCCACGGGCGGCATCCATGCGCTCGGCCAGCTATTCGAGGGATTGGCCGAGGGGATCGGCGTGCCCATCCTGCTGACGCAGCACCTGCCGCCCAGCTTCATGCCCTATTTCGCGCTTCAGCTTGGCCGGATGACCCCAATGCCGGTCAAGGTCGCCGAAGATGGCGATCTGCTGAAGCCCGACCATGTCTATATCGCTCCGGGCGAAGCCAACCTCACTTGCCGCGCGCGGCGTGACGGATCGGTCAGCGTCCTGCTTGACGCCGAACGCGAACCTTTCGCCAGCATGCCCGCGGTCGATCCCATGTTCACCTCAATGGCGCAGACCTTTGGCGCAGCCTCAGCGGCTGTCGTGTTGACCGGCATGGGGCGGGATGGGACCGCTGGTGCGCGGAAAATCGTGGATGCAGGAGGCTGGATCGTTGCCCAGGATGCCGAAACCAGCGTGATCTGGGGCATGCCTGGCTCAGTGGCGAGAGCGGGGCTGGCGAGCGCCCTCCTGCCGCCGGTGCAGATCGGCCCCTATATGCTCAGCCAGATGGCGAAGGCCGCATGACGGAGCCCGAATTCTCCGGCGCCACGCGGGTCCTCGCAGGATTGCTCGAGGCGCGAACCGGGCAGCAGCTTGCGGCCAATCGCATGTGGCGGATCGAGACCGCCATGAAGCCGCTGCTGCGCGCACAGAATATCGCCAATCTCGAAGACCTGGTGAGCCGGCTGTTATCGGGCGATGAACGGCACCTGCTGGATGCCGCCGTGGACGCCATGCTGAACAATGAAAGCTCCTTCTTCCGTGACCTGTCGACCTTCGGCATGATCGAGCGGGAACTGCTTCCGCACCTGGCCTCGTCCGGCAAGCAGACGGTGCGGATCTGGTGCGCGGGCTGTTCGACCGGACAGGAGGCGCTTTCCGTCGCCATGCTGATCCGCAAATATCCGGAGCGCTGGTCTGGATGCCGGGTTCAGATACTGGCGACCGACATTTCCTCTTCCGTGATCGCGCGCGCCCGGTCGGGGCTTTACAGCCAGATGGAGGTGCAGCGGGGCCTTGGCATCAATGACCTGCTGCGCTGGTTCGAACCGGCAGGCGATGACTGGCAGGCCAGCCGCGACCTGCTGGACCTTATCGACTATCGCGTCGACAATCTGCTGGAGCCGCTGGTCCCGCCTTTTCACTATGACCTCATCCTGTGCCGCAATGTGCTGCTGTACTTTTCGGTCGAGTTGCGCCGGAAAGTGTTCGACAATCTCGCGCGCTTGGCCGCTGCGGACGGTCACCTGATCCTGGGGGCAGGCGAAACGGTGATGGGCCAGACGGATGATTTCGTCGCCAGCCGCGACTTCAGGGGCAGCTATGAACGGCGCATCATCCATCCTGCGCAAATGCGAACAGGCACGGCTGGCGGGCTCCGATAGCCGCAGCTACGGGCATGGAACGTGCCCATCGCAGGCTGAGCTTCATTGTTGGAGGCCGGCCAGGGTACCGCTACGAAGATTAGTGCGTTATCGTCCTCTGAATCTGGAGCAACATGAGGACATATCATTTGCGTGCCAATCTGTTGGGGCTGTCCCGCCTCTTGAGCGTCACGGTCTTGCCGGCACTGGCTTTTTCGCAGGTTCAGGCGGCTGAGCCTGGACCATTCGACCTTCCCGGTCCTGGCTTGCATGTTACGGTTCAGCGCGACGGGGTCATGCTTCCGATCGACGCCGTGCCCTCGCTCGCGGCCGGTGACCAGCTTTCGATACAAGCCGACCTGCCCAAGGATCAGGGAACCAATTTCCTGCTGCTGTCGGCATACCTGCGCGGCGCGACCAACCCGCCGCCAAGGGATTGGATCAAGACCGCCGAGACCTGGAAGCGCAAGGACAAGGATAAGAAGCTCTCCTTGAAGGTGCCCGAAGGCGCAAAGCAGCTTGTCCTCTTTCTGGTGCCCGAAACGGGGGGCGCAACCGATGCGATCTCGGACACCGTGCGGGGCCGCCCTGGAGAGTTTGTTCGGGCGACCCAAGCGCTCAATCAGGCTTCGCTGGATCGCTCCCGTCTGGATGCCTTCATGGGTGCAATCCAGGCGCAAGGGAATACGCATCCCGAATTTCTGCGGACGCTTGCGCCGGTCCTTGCACGCAGCCTGTCGATGAAGCTCAACGAAGGCTGTCTTGACAGGGTGATTGCGCGCCAGGCGTCCTGCCTGCTGGAAGACCGGGAATCGCTGGTGCTCCCCGACATGCACAGCAGTTCGGTCGCCGAGACCCTGGCGGGCGCGCCGACTGACCTAGCCTTGCAGCTCAGCACCACCCGGGAAGCGGGCTATGGCTATTACACGCCCTATATCGGCGTTGTCCGCGATGTTGCCCGCATGTTCGGCGCCTTCAGCAATCCGCAATTCAACTATCTGCCCGCGCTGAGCATACGCCGGAGCGACAATGTTGCACTGCTGCTCAATGCCGCGCCATCTTTTCAGAAGCCGAAATCCGTTCTGGTCGCGGCCATGCCAGCCATCGAAGCTGACCGTCCACCGCAGCTGCGCAGTCTGCAGCAGGAGCCGATCTGCGCCTCGCGTCAGGATGTTTTGCTCCCCGTCGATGGCGCTCCACTGGTCTATTCGACCAACTATGCCCGGAACATGGCCATCAGGATCACGGCCGCAGGCGGGAAAACCATCGACCTTCCGGTTGAGGCGCGGGCGGACAGGGGCGGTTATGTCTTGAAGAGGGATCGCGCCATACCCGCAGATGTTGCCGGTAATGTGACGGCCACGCTCCATGGCTTCTGGGGTTTCAAGCCGTTTCAGGGACCACAATTTTCCTTGCAGTTTGCAGGAGGCGAGCCATGGCGAGCCGCGGAGGGTACGCCGCTGACGCCCGGCCGGGACAATAGTGTGACGCTGCGGGGCGTTGCGCCAGCCTGCGTTGCAAGCATCTCCGTCAGTCAAGGGCAGTCCAAGCCAAAGGCGCTGTCATGGGAAGTGCGCGGTAACGACATGCTGTCGCTCAACGTGCCGGTAGCGGGCGGCGGACCGGGCGATCTGGTTCTGCAGATCAAGGAATATGGCGTTTCCGAACCCGTCAATGTGCCGCTGCCCGTCGCGCAACCTGCCGCGCCGCCAGTTCCGGAAATGCCACCTGCGAAGTGAGCCGGGCGCCTTTCCAATGCTTATCGAAGGGAGGGAGAGATGAAGATAGTGGTGACGAGCGTGCTGGTCGACGATCAGGCCAAGGCGCTGGCCTTCTACCAGGACGTGCTTGGGTTCGAGCCCAAGCTGGACGTGCCCATGGGCGAGCACCGCTGGCTGACGCTTACTTCGCCTGGGGACGCCGATGGCGTGCAACTGCTGCTGGAGCCCGATGCCCATCCGGCCGCAAAGCCGTTCAAGGCGGCACTCAAGGCCGATGGAATTCCTTACACATCCTTTGCGGTCGAAGACGTGCACGCCGAGCACGCCCGGCTTTCCGCGGCTGGCGTCCGCTTCACCCAGCCGCCGACCGCCATGGGTCCCGTCACTATTGCCGTGTTCGACGATACATGCGGAAACCTCATTCAGATTGCCCAGCAACACTGACGATCAGGTCATTCACTGATAGCTTAGTTCCGGGAAGAAGTCGCCGCGGCCTTCAGGGCTCATGTCGAGCAGCCCCCAGACCGGATCGACCAGATCGCCGGCGCGGTGGTTCTGGCCGGGTTCTTCTTGCACGTAAAGCAGCTCGCTGCCCCAGAAGTGCCGGACGGTGCCGTCGGCATCCTTGCGGAACACATTGTACATTGGCTGGTCCCAGTCTTTCCCCGGCTCATAGCCGCGGGCCGCGCGCATCTCTGGGCCAAACTTCGTTGTGTCTCCGAAATAATGGTGGGAATAGCCGTTGCCGGCAGTCGAAAGCAGCTTGAGATTGCGCCAGCCGCGTGTTCGCGCCCATGCTTCCAGGCGGGCAATCGGCGACTTGGCGACGATATAGGTGGGAAAGCGCTGATCGGCGTGGAAGACGCTGCCGTCGAGACCGTCGAGCGTGTGTGTGCAGCCGTTGCAGGGCTGATCGCGCTCGGGCCCGTACATGAAGCTGTAGAGCAGGATGCTGGGATAGTCGCCGAACAATTCGGAGAGCTTCACCTTTTCGGGCCGCTGGTTGGCGCCGATCCGCTCGAACACGAAATCTTCGGGCACCGCACCGCCGGGCGGCAGCGCGCGGCGCTGGGCGGCGACGGCTTCAAGCTGGCGGCGCAGGGCGATCTCTGCATCGAGCAGCGCATTTCGCGCGGTCCGGTATTCAGCGCTTTCGTTGGGGAAGGACAGATGTGGCATCATTACCTCCTGGGTCAGTCCTGATCGGATGCTGTGAGGGGGGAGCAATTGGCGGCACGGCCTCGCGTGAATAATGGCATTCAGAGCGAACTGTTCCCTGCTGCTATCCAAGCAGGGCTTGGCCAGCCAGAAGCGCAGCGCCTCCAGCGGCCACTGCAAGCGCGCTCGCCAGGCCAACATAGGCGCCGATCCTTGTTCCCCCCACCCAGGCGGTCATGACGGCCTTTGCCAGGGTGTTCACGCCGACGGCCAGCGCGATCGCCTGCACGCCCAAGGCAAGGCTTAGCTGTTGTCCGCCAAGGCGGGCCATAGAGATTGTGATGGCGTCGACATCCGCGATGCCGGAAATGGCACTGACGGCCAGCACGGCGGACTCGCCCACCATGTCGCGCACGACCTCCGCCGCCAGCAGGACGATGGCAATCAATGCGGCAAGTTTGATCGCCGTGCCCAGCTCAAGCGGGTTGTCGATCCTGATTTGAGCGGTGGCGGTCCTGCCATTGCCGAATAAAAGAAGCGCCGCCGCGGCGCCCATGACAAGGGCGAGCGCCAGAAGCGGAGGCCATAGGATGGGCAATAACACCCGGTTGAGCAGCGAGGCCACGACGAACACACGCGCGGCCATGACGACTCCCGCGATCAATATGCCTGCAGCAAGCAGGCGGCTGGAATCAGGCTGTTCCTTGCCCAGCCGGGCGAGCGTCAGGGTAGTCGCGGTGGAGGAGGCGAGGCCGCCAGCAACGGCCGCCATCACGACGCCCGCGCGATCTCCGAGGAGGCGGATCGCGACATAGCCGCCGAAGGAAATCGCCGCGATCATGATGGCGAACAGCCAGATTTCGGCGGGATTGACCGATCGCCAGGGATCGATCGGCCTGTTCGGCAGAACCGGCAACAGCAGGAATGTCATTGTCAGCAGAATGAGCACCGACCGGATTTCTTCCCAACGCAGGGCGGCGATCCAGCGATGCAGCGGTTCCCGAAGCGCAAGGACAAGGGTCATCGCGACTGCTGCGGCGACCGCAATTCTGAGGTCGCCAAGGACCCCGTAGGCGCCAAGAGCGAAGGTGAGCAGCCCGGCTATGACTGTGGTTGCGCCAAGATCCTTGTTTTCCTTGGCCTCGAGCCATTGGAACGCCGCAAATACGCCGGCATAGCCGATGAAGCAAAGCCCAAGGACGATGGGATTGGTGGCCAGCGCCATGGCTCCGGCAACGCCGCCGAGCAGGCCGGAAAGGGCAAATGTCCGAAGGCCCGCGGCACGCTTGCCTTCCTCCTGGTCCCGCGTGTGCCAGCCCCGTTCAAGGCCGACCAAAAGACCGATCGCCAGAGCGACCGCCAATCGGCTGAGCAGCGCATCCATGCCGCCAGCATGCACTGAGCCTGCGTTCCCGGCAAGAGGAGCCCGGCGAGGCAAGGACAGCGGAACGGAGAAGGGGACGCGCCCTCCAAAAGGACGCGCCCCCTCCTTTTACCGACAGGTCCGATCAGAATTCAAAATGTACCGTACCCATCACGGTACGCGGCGCGCCCAGCCCGAAGCTGGGGCCGTTGGAAGCCTGCACCTGCGTGATGAAACTGCCGAAATAGAATTCGTCGAACAGGTTGGTCACATTGAGCTGGAAATAGGTCTTGTCCAGGCCCCACTGCGCCAGGCTCAACTGAGCGTCGAGGTCGACCAGCGTATAGCCTTTGACCAGCACGTCGTTGAGGTCCGTGGCATAGCGGTCGTCGACCCATTTGCCCTGAACGCCCAGGCTCACCGGCCCCGCAGTGAATTCGGCGCGGCCGCCAAGCTGCCATTCCGGCGTTTCAGGGACCAACTTGCCCTTGGTCGGCAGGATTTCGATGGAGCTGACCTCAATATTATCCTTCAGTTCGGCATGCGTATAGGAGCCGAAGGCATAGAGCGTGACCGGATCGATGGGCCGCCAGGCGATGCTGCCGTCAAAGCCATAGCTGTCGACCTTGCCGACATTGCGGTCGAGCGAGATGCCGAGGTCACGGTCGTAGGACGATACGATCCGGTTCTTGTAGTTGATGATCCAGCCCGCGAGCTGCGCCTGGATCCGCGAACTGCTGTAGCGCATCCCGAGATCGAAGGAGTCGGTCGTTTCGGGCTGCACATCCACCACGGCGGCGCGATAGAGATTGTCGGTGCGCGGCGCGGAGAAACCCTTCGCATAGCTGCCGAAGATGCTGGCCTGGTCGGTGATCTTGTAATTGAAGCCGGCATTGGGAAGCAGCTTGTCATATTTGTAGGTTTTTTCGAACGGCTGGGCAAAGGTCGCGTTCACCGTGCTGGCCGGCTCCGTCGAGCAATAGGCAAAGCCGTTCGTCGGCATGGTGTAGCAGTGCTGGTCAAGCTTGCGCTTGAAGAACGGAGCGCGGATCCCCGCCTGAACCGTCAGGCGCTCGTCCATGAACTTGCCGACATATTCGCCCGCGACCTGGTGAAGAAGGGCAATCGACAAGCGATCGCGCTGCTGCAGCTGGGCTCCGTCGGCCGAAATCACGCCCGGCTCATTACGTCCGCCGAAAACGTCAAGCGGATTGCCGCTCGCGTTCAGAAAGCCGAATTCGCCGGTCTGGCGATGACGGCCCCGGTCGAACGAATAGGCGAGGCGGAGACGGTGCCCTTCGGCAACGTCCCAGATCAGCGAAGCCATCGCCAGATAACGGCGGGTGTTGGTGTTGTTGGGCGTATAGACGCGGACTGTGTCGAGCACATCCCCATCGCCGTTGAGGTCCACGCCGAGGGCGCTTGAAGAGCCAATCAGCTGCTTCGAATTTTCGGCCAGGGCCGTTGAACCGCCGCCATTGGCGAGCACATATTGGAAGGCACCATCGACAGTGAACAACAGATTGTCGGTCAGCGTGAAGCGCGAATTGAACCGGACGTTGCCCGTGTTCGACGGGTTGATTCGAACCCCATGATAGTTCGAGCAGTTCGACGCTGCCTGCGCCGTACCGGCTACCGGCGTGGGCACGGTGCAGGTGGCATCATAGTCGAACGCCATGATGGCGTCTTCCTGCGCCTTCGAAAAATCGCCGATGAGCGCCGTATTGTTGATATCGGCGGGAAGGGTTTCCCCCGTCAATGTCCGAACCTCCGAAAGATTCGGAGCGCGGTAGAATGTGTTCCGGTTCTCATTATAATGGCCGGCGATGGAGATGAAGTCGCCATTGTCGCCGATCGGCTGGTAGATGCGGGCATTATATTGCTGCTTGTCGATCTTGCCCGGGCCCTTGAATTTGTCATTGCGGGCCATGCTGGCCGAGAAGAAGGCCTTGGTGCCGAAGCTGGTGAAAACGCCGGTATCGATCGCGCCGAACACCCGGTGGAAATCATCCTCGCCATAGGATGCGGAAAGAACGGCGCCCAGATCATCCTTGGGCAGGCGGGTGCGGTAATTGACCGTGCCGCCCGAAGCCGAAGCGGTGGGGCTGTCCACGTCCGTCGCGCCAAGATTGACGTTCACCTGATCGATAAGTTCAGGATCGAGCTGCTGGTTGGAGAAAATCGCATAATTGCCCGTGTCGTTGAGCGGCATGCCGTCAAGGGTCAGCGAAATGCGGTTGCCGTCGAAACCGCGGATGCGGAGATTGCCGCCCGACGAGCCATAGGCGTCCGAATTGGTGAAGTTGACGCCGGGCACCATGTTGATGGCGTTGAGGATCGTCTGGCCAGGATTTTGCCGTTCGATCAACTCCTGCGTCAGAACGGCCTTCGCCTTTGTCGTCTCAGGCGCAACGACACCGCCGACGCCATCGCTCGTCCGGGCGCCCATCACGATGATTGCTTCCTCGGTTGCAATCGAGCCCGTCGACTGGGCGAATGCAGGAGCGGCCGTCAATGTTGAGGCAAGAGCCACGAGGCTCGCGCCGAAAAGATGTGCAAAAGTTTTCACGAGTTGTTTTCCCCCAATGCAGTTCTGCATCAGGCACCCGCCCCAAGGCTGCGGCTATCGTGACCGCTTGAGCGCTCCTTGGAGAAAATTTTTTACTCCGGCATGACTGGATCATGACCGGGCCATTACATATGACTGAAATATTTATGAAACATGGAGGCGCAAGAATTACTTGGCTATTGCTATTTCTTCAGCAGAATCTCTGCGGGCTTGCCCGTAGCATCGATATTTCTGGCGTCAGGCTGCCCAAGCAGGCGGCGCAGCAAGGGATAGACTTCGACATTGTCGACAAGCCCGATGTCGGTCCCCTTGGTGAAAGCAGGCCCCGAGGCAATGAAGAGGGCCCGCATCTCCGGCATGTCATTCGACCATCCATGCGCGCCGCCCGGCGACAGCGGGTAAGGCGATGGTCCTGACAAGATCACCCAGCCCGGATCGGCGAGGCATATGATCGCCGCCACGCGCGGGTTTTTGCCATAATGAAGGTGCGCCGGAAATTTCTCGCGCTCATGGCAGGCCATGTGCGGATGCGGTTTCAATAGGGCGTCCTGAACGCGGCGGTCAGTACCTGCCGCAGGCTCTATGGCCGCATATGGGCCGGTTTCGACGGCAATATAGCTCTGCCTTTCGATAAGCGCGTCAAGCTGGATCGTTTTCGCTTCATCGGTTGCCGCCATGCCATGATCGGAGACAAGGATGAGATTGGCAGGACGTTCCAGCTTCGCGATCTCCTCGGCGAGATGCCCGACTGCCGCATCCACCTCCGCAATGGCCTTGTTGACCTCTGCGCTTTCGGGCCCGAAGCGATGTCCGCCGGTATCGACCGCGTCAAAATAAAGTGTCACGAGGCGTGGACGGATGGCCTCGGGCCGCCGCAGCCAATCGATGACCGTGTCCACGCGCTGCGCATTGGAAATGGCTTGGTCGAACCTCAGCCAGTCATGCGGACGGCTGTTCTGAATGGCGACTTCGCTACCCGGCCAGAAAGCTGTCGCTGTGCGAATGCCTGATTTTTCCGCGGTCACCCAGATGGGTTCCGCCTGGCTCCACCAGAAGGGATCGCGCGATTGCTGCGCATCGCCCAGCGAGAACATTTGCCCCGGACGTTCCGGGTCAATCATGCTGTTGCCGACGATTCCGTTCCGGTCAGGCCGCAACCCTGTGACGATGGCATAATGATTGGGGAAGGTTTTTGTGGGAAAGCTGGGTTTCAGCACCCCGCGTGCGCCCTCCGCCGCCAAAGCATTCAGATGCGGAGTGATGCCGCGCTCCAGATAGTCTGGACGGAAACCGTCGATAGAGATCAGGATGGTGACGGGGTTTTCCGAAGTGCGCGTTTGCGCATGGACCGTACTGACACTCGAAAGGATCAGCAGCCAGAGAAGCAAGGATCGAAGCATGGATCGCCAGCTAATTGCGGGTGATGACAGCTACGTGACGCATTGCCTATCGGCCTGCACATTGCCGCTGACCTGAAAGGATGTTTCGGCTTTGTCGTCACGCGGAAACAGTGCCTTGCTGGCACAATGCGCAAGAGCTGCTCCTGCGAGCTGGGCAGCGATAAAGGCGGGCACATGGGCGGGGGCAATGCCGGCAAAGCTGTCGCTGAGGCTTCGGGCAATGGTGATGGCTGGATTGGCGAAGCTGGTCGAAGATGTGAACCAATAGGCGGCGGATATATAGAGAGCCACGCTTGCGGGCACAGCGCGGGGATGGGTTCTTGCAGTGCCTAGGATTGTCAGCACTAGGCCGAAGGTCGCCACCATCTCGCCCAGCCATTGCCCCAAGCCGGTGCGGGCTGTGCTTGATATCTGCAATATCGGCAGTTCGAACATTCCATGTGCCATCCAGACGCCAAGCAAACCTCCTCCAAGCTGGGCGAAAATATAGAGTATCATAGCCTGGGTCGTGATCTCTCCCCTCCAACGGGAGATGAGGCTGACCGCCGGATTGAAATGCGCCCCCGACAGGGGAGCCAGCATGGTGATGAGGACGAACAGCATTGCTCCGGTGGCGAGGCTGTTCCCCAGAAGCGCAAGGGCCGTATTGCCCCCGGCCAGCCGGTCGGCCATCACGCCCGATCCGATCACGGTTGCAAAAAGGAAGAAGCTGCCGATTGCTTCGCCCGCCAAACGGCGCGGGAGCGGGGACGTCATGCGGAGTCCTTTCTGGTGGCGCCTTCCTCAGCGCCAATCGCATTCAGCTTGCCCTCTGCTGCCTCACGGTCGAACGTGGCGAGCGGAAGTGCCAGGAACAAATCTATCCGCTGGCGCAGATAGCGGAGTGCCTGCATGAACGCCTCGCGCTGCTCCTCGCCTTCGACGGCCGCAGGGTCTTCAATTCCCCAATGGGCTGTGATCGGATGCCCCGGCCATAGCGGGCAAGTCTCTCCCGCCGCATTGTCGCACACCGTGAAGATGAAATCGAATGCGGGTGCGCCCGGACCGGCAAACTCATCCCAGCTTTTTGAACGGAGACCCTGCGTAGCTATGCCGAGATCCGACAGCACCTTCAGCGCCATGGGATGTACCGCCCCTTTGGGATAGCTGCCTGCGCTATAGGCCCTGAAATGTCCCGCCCCATCATGATTCATCAGCGCCTCGGCGATGATCGAGCGGGCGCTGTTGCCAGTGCACAGGAAGAGCACATTATAGATTTTGCCAGTCACCACACACTCCCTCAGCAGCAGCTCAATTCAGCGGCTAGCGGCCGGCAAAGCTCGGCCCGTCCGGCACAGCAATCCTTGGCCAGGAACAGCATTAGATCGCCTAACCGGGCAATATCGGCCCGATATTGAATAATGCGGCCGTGGCGTTCGGATCTCACCAGCCCCGCGCTTTGCAGGATGGCAAGATGGGTGGACAAGGTATTGCCCGGCACGTCCAGAGCATGCGCAATCGCTCCGGCGGCCAGGCCAT
>DATEFI010000035.1:0-2412 GCA_035280705.1 Rhizorhapis sp.
CGCTCGTCCCGGGCAGTTTTTCCTGAAGGCCAGTTCAGGAAGCTGTTAATCGAAGAAATCGTAGATCACGTCGACGACATAGCCATCCCGCATGTCGACCAGCAGCGCGTCATCATAGTAGCGGATCCAGCGCAGCGAGCCGTAGGCGGGCGGCAGGCGATAGTACCAGGGGTCGTCGATCCAGTAGCTGCTGCCATAGAGCGGCGCTCCCAGGAAGATGCCGATAGAAAAGCGGCTATAGCCATAATCCCAGCCCCGCGGCGCATAGTAGCGTGGCATGCGATAGATGTGCCGGTGGCTATACCGGTAGCTTCGCCAGTCATAGCGGCGGTCGTCCCGCCAGCGATGGTCCCAGCGCCGCTGGTCGGACCAGCGATTCACGACCCGGCGGCGATCGTCCCGCCAATCGTCGCGGCCGCGCCGCCACTCGTTCCGGCCTTCCCGCCAGTCACGGCGATCGTTCCGCCAGTCGCGACGCTCCTCGTCCCGGCGACGGTCGCTCCAATTCCGACCGCCGTCCCCGCGCTCGTTCCGCCAGTCGCGGCGATCTTCCCGGCGCTCCTGCCGCCAATCCTGCCGGTCATCACGGCGGGTCCAGTCCCGTTGCTGATCGCGCCCCTCCTGACGCCGTTCCCGGCGGTCAGCGCGATTATCCTGCCGCGCCTCCCGGCGATTTTCCAGACGTTCCTGGCGCCATTGCTGCTGAGCTTCGCGCCGCTCCTGCCGCGCTTCCATCCGGTTTTCGCGGCGGTCATTCCGCCATTCGCGGCGTTCTTGCTGCCGCTCCTGGCGGGCTTCACGCCGTTCAGCGCGATCATGGCCGCGATCCTGCGCCACCGCCGAGGAAATCGGCGTGAATGCAGTAGCGGCCATCAGCCCCGCCAGCACAAACTTCTTCATTGCAGTTCCTCCAGGGACCTCACTGGCCCCAGCATGGATACAGGGCTACGCCCCCCGCAATGACCCTTTGCTGAACTGCGGAGTCAGGAAATAGCAAGAATCGGATGGGTGCTAATCGTTACCGGGTGAGAGGGCCGGGATGGCCCGGGCCGCGTCCTCGGGCGCGATGGCGGGTGGAGGAGCGGCCGCGACATTTTCCTCCCGGCGCAGGATCCTGCCCGCGCGCTTCACTGCCTCGCGAATACGGGGATAAGTGCCGCAGCGGCAAAGATTGGTGATCGCCGCCTCTATGTCGGCGTCGCTGGGATTGGGATTCTTCTTGAGCAGTACCGCCGCCGCCATGATCATGCCGGGCTGGCAAAATCCGCACTGCGGCACATTTTCCGCCGCCCAGGCCTGTTGAACAGGATGGCTGCGATCGGGCGAGAGCGCCTCGATAGTGGTGACGAACCGGCCCTCGACCGCGGCAATGCTGATCTGGCAACTGCGGATCGCTTCCCCGTCGATCTCCACGGTGCAGGCCCCGCAGTCGCCAGTGCCGCAGCCATATTTGGTGCCAGTCAGATTGGACGCATCCCGAAGGGCCCAAAGCAGGGGAGTGGCGGGGTCCATGCGGTACTGGACTGGCCGTTCATTGACAGTGAATTTGGTCATGGCGGGGTTTCTAGACGATGATTGATCGCGTGCAAATGGCTGCCATGGGCGCTGTGGCGGCCCCTTCCTGACAATGCGGCGGCAAACTCCAACGAACCATGGCATTTGGATCACTATTTGGGTAAGAAAGCGGTCTGTTGAGAGGCGTCCCAAGAGCTTTGGGGTTGAAATCAGCCGACTCTGCTGATAGGGCGCGCGGCATACGGCGCAGGCAATGGCTGCGACGAACCCTGTTATATGCTTTCGGTATTGTCACAGGCGGCCCCAGGTGCAAGGGACGATGCCGTTTTCGATTGGAGATTGACTGGCTTATGCAAATTATCGTTCGCGACAACAATGTCGACCAAGCGCTGCGGGCGCTCAAGAAGAAGCTGCAGCGCGAGGGCGTGTATCGCGAAATGAAGTTGCGCCGTCATTATGAAAAGCCGTCGGAAAAGCGTGCTCGCGAAAAGGCTGCGGCTGTCCGCCGCGCTCGCAAGCTGGAGCGCAAGCGGGCGGAACGCGACGGCGTCCGGTAAGACGCCGCCTTTCTCCTTTTCTCTTTGATCAAAGGTATTCCGGCATGTCGGAAGTGACCGCTGTTCCCCTTCGTCCAATCGCGAAGGGGTCCCTTGTCAAGCTCTGGATCGGCGTGGCCGCGGCGGCTCTTGCCGGGGCGGGCCTCGCCTATGCCGGAACGCAGGGCGTGATCGGCAAATCGGCTGCTGGCTTTCTGGCCACCAATGCCGATGAAGAGGGCGTGGTCACGACGCAAAGCGGCCTTCAGCACAAGGTGCTGGAAGCGGGGCAGGGCGACCGCCCGACGACCGATGATGTCGCGCTCATCAACTACACGGGAATGCTGACCGACGGAAAGAT
>DATEFI010000036.1:0-3319 GCA_035280705.1 Rhizorhapis sp.
CCATCCGCGAAGGAGGCGACCATGGCGGGCTTCTGCCCCCATTTTTCCGCAAAGCCGCGCTGTGTCTCCGGATTGCGGTAGGGATCATGCAGCCCCTTGATATTGCCGCAAAGCAAAGGCTTCACGCCCAAGCCTGCGACAAAGCGGTAGAGATTCATCTGCACGCCCGGCTGGTCGCCGTCGGAAAAGCTGTAGATGACGCCGGCCCCATCGGCCTTGGCCTTCAATATGGGACCGACGGTGCCGTCCAGTTCGGCATTCATCTGCACCACATGCTTGCCGGCGCCGATTGCCGTCAGCACCACGCCCGCGGCATAGTCGACCGAACCAGTGACCTCCACCAGCACATCGACGCCGTCCGCACTCGCAAGGCCGATGGCGTCTTCGGTAACCGCTGGATGTCCAGCCGCAATCGCAGCTTCAATGGCTCGCCGGTTGCCGCAGCGAAGCGGGTCGATGCCGATATCGGTAAATGCGCGTATGGCGGGATCGATATGCCGGTTGGCCAGCGCCACCACCCGCATGCCCTTTACGGACCGGACGATCTGCCGGACGATGGCGGCGCCCTGGAACCCGGCCCCGATAATGCCGACGCGGATGGGCGTTCCTTCCGCCTCCCGGCGCGCAAGTGCTGTGTCGACGATGATCAAATCGGCCTCCGCATGGCAAACTCCTCATCATTCCCGCGAAGGCGGGGATCCAATTCTTGATTCATCTCCCGGGACCCCTGCCGGGAAATGGATTCCCGCCTTCGCGGGAATGACGAATTGGGAAGAACGGTCAGGCTGTTCACCGTTCCCACACCCGCCAGGGCGCCCCGTCGGCCCACTGCGCCTCCAGCACCTGCTTGTCGCGCAAGGAGTCCATGCTCTGCCAATATCCATCATGATGATAGCTGGCGAGCTTGCCCCGGTCGATCAGCCGCTGCATCGGCTCCTGCTCGAATATGGTGTCATCTCCATCGAGCAGGTCCAGCATCTCCGGCTCGCAGACGAAGAAGCCGCCGTTGATGAGGCCGCCGTCAAGCATCCCCTTCTCACGAAAACCCTCCACCTTCATTCCGTCATGGCTGATCCGAAGCGCGCCATAACGGCCCGGCTGGGTTACCGCCGTCAAGGTGCACCAGGCTCTCGCCGCTTCATGCGTCTCCACCAGCTTGTTGAGGTCGACATTGCTGAGGCCGTCGCCATAGGTGAGGAGGAAACGATCGCCCTCCAGCAGATGACGGGCCCGCCTGATCCGTCCGCCGGTCATCGTGTCGGGCCCGGTATCGAGGACCGTCACCCGCCAATCCTCCCGCAGTGGATCCAGGAATTCGACCGCGCCGGTCTTCAGGTCAATGGTGAAGTCCGAATGGTTCGCCCGGTACTGGGTGAAATAATTGCGGATGAAGTCGACCTTGTAGCCGCCGAGCACCACGAAATCCTTGAAGCCATAGTGGGAATAGATTTTCATGATGTGCCACATGATCGGCCGTCCGCCGATTTCCACCATGGGCTTCGGCCGGATCGTCGTTTCCTCGCTCAGCCGTGTTCCGAAGCCGCCTGCAAGCAGCGCCACCTTGACCATGATCTGCTTCCTTGTTCAAATATTGGATTGCCAGCGGAGGTCCTCGCTGAGGCGCCCCTGCGCTATATGATCCTGCAGGACATGAAGCCGGATCAGCGGCGAATTGCGGAAGTCGGGATCGGCAAACCCCATGCCGGTCAGGCCCTCGATGAGCTGGCCGATCGACTGGCCCAGGCTCATCCGGGGCTGGTGGTCCGGCGCGAGCTCCGCATAGCGGCTGAAATCCACCTGGTAGGAGCGGCTGTCCGCCGGCGCCTCGGTATTGATGCTGACGCTGGTTCCTGGAACCGCCCTGGCGACAGCTTCGGCCAGATCGCGCACCTGGTAATTGGCGGCGCTGCAGCCGGCATTGATGGTGAGGAAACGGCCGCCCTGCTCTGCCGGACGGGTCGCCGCCCATTCCATCGCCCGCGCCATGTCGGCCGTGTCAATGAGCGGCCGCCAGGGCGTGCCGTCGCTCAGCACCGTGATCTTCTGCTGGGAAAGGGCGCAGGCGACAAAATCGTTCAGCACCAGATCGAGCCGCAGCCTGGGCGACATTCCGCAGGCCGTCGCAAAACGCAGGCAGGTAATCACCATGCCGCTGTCGAGCGCCGCAAGCCCCTGCTCGGTCCCTATCTTGGACGCGGCATAGGCAGTGACGGGATTGAGCGGGTCGTCTTCCTTGCGGGGACCGCCTTCGGCCACGCCATAGACGCTGCAACTGGATGCGAAGACGAAATTCCGCACGCCCGCGTCGCTCGCCATGCGGGCGATGGAGACGGACGCATCCTGGTTGATCGCCCTGGTGACGGCGGCAAAGCGGTTGCCCATCGGGTCATTCGACACTGCCGCCAGATGAATGACCGCGTCATAGCCGCGCAGCATAGCCGCATCGATGCTGCGCACGTCGCCGAAGCTCTGCCGGTCCAGGGCACATTCTGGCAGGACACGCACATCGGTGAGGCAATGCGCGAAATAGCCATTGTCGAAGCCGTGGAGAAAAGCCGTGGGAAAAGCCGTTCGCAGCCGCCGGATAACCGCTGGCCCAACATAACCCATATTGCCGGTAATGAATATCTTCATGGCTGCCCTGTGAAAAGACTAGCCCCCCTGCGATCCGTTATACACAGGCCCAATTACGCAACAATGGCGGGGGCAGCATGCAGTCGCTTGGCAAGAACGTGTGGACGAAAGGAGAATATTCATATTGTCCACAATGGAGTAATTAAGCGAAACGATTTTCCATCATGATTGGAATTTAATTTCAACCTTGCCTGTAACTAGCCCTTTAGGGTTATACCTTTGATCTGTTGGGCAAAGATGAGGGAGCCAGGCCGCTCCATTTCAGCTTCCCCATATCCACCGTTCCAGCTTGCAGCATGCCTTCACCGACTGCGCACCACCGGAAGGAAGGAGAGCATTCGCCCCCTTCACAAAATCCAACAAGAGCTTTATACAGGCCGTCGAGTTTCCCGGCTTCATCCCGTCACTTGCCGTGACCGAAGCCGCCCTCGCTCCCTCGGGACACGGTCCGTTTTGCGCGGCGGACCGCGACGAATTGGGGGATTTGAGGGTCTTACCAGACGCAGACAGTGCGGTTCCGACAGTCCGGGCCCGCACTTTTTTTCGTGGGGCCCAACCCGCGAATCGGCTGCAATCCCGCTGCAAGGCGGAAAAAAGTTTGTGAAAACAAGGCAGGAATAGCATGGCGACCAAGGCAGTCCCCCCGACGCACCTCAATTCGGGCGCGAAGAAGCGCATCCGCAAG
>DATEFI010000037.1:0-11616 GCA_035280705.1 Rhizorhapis sp.
AGCCCGTCGCTGCACCGGTCACCGAAACGGTGCACGACTTCGCCTTGGCGGCGCCCGCTTTCCACTTCGATCTAGCGATGATGAGCCATGACGCCGTCGCCGCAACTACGCATGCATGATGAAGACGCATTGATCTGCATATGACAGGGGGACAAGAAATGAGGATTTTGCTGCTAGGCATGGCAGCCGTGACAGTGGCGCCACTGCTCATGGCTGCACCGGCCGCTCACGCAGTCACGCGCTCGCCGCTTCTGGATCTGGGCAAGAGCGAATTAAAGGGCGAAGTGCGGACCCGCTATGATGCGGCGCTCGCCGCCACCCGCGCCGACGATGTGCGCCGGGGGGAAGATGCTCGCTTTACCTGGGCCTCGGAGGCAAAGGTACAGTGCGGCATCGCGCTCGGGTTCCTGAAATCGGGCAAGGTGGATGAGGACAGCGTCAACCGCTGCGATGCATTCTCCGCTCGTCTTGCCGCCCCGACGCCTGCTCCGGCCATGCCCGGGGGGCCAAGCGCGTCCGCCAACTGCCCGCCGGAAATGAAGGCGCTGGTCTTCTTCGATTGGAACGCAGACGCACCCCTTCCCGAAGCGGGCGGCACGATCAGCCAGATCGCCGATCAGCGCGCGGCTTGCGGCTGGACCAGGTTCAATGTCGTGGGGCACACCGACAAGTCGGGCACCGACGTCTACAATGAAGGTCTTTCCACGCGCCGCGCGACCAATGTCGCGGCGATGATGGCTCAGGCCGGGATCGCTTCCAGCGACGTCGCCACCGAAGCGCGGGGCGAGAGCCAGGTAATGATCGAGACTGCTGACGGGGTACGCGAGGCCCAGAACCGCCGGGTGGAAATTGTCGCCGTCACAGGCGGCCAGGTTATGGGAGGCCAATAAGATGACTGTCAGCAAAAAGCATAAATGGCTCCTGGCGGTCCCCGGTGCTCTCATCCTGAGCGCGACCGCTGCCCATGCCGAAATGGTGGACTTGAAGACCGCAGTGCAGGCCGCGGTGGATTCCCATCCGGAAATCAGCCAGGCGATCCAGAACAAGGAAGCGATCGAGTTCGAGCGCGATCAGGCGCAGGGCCTTTTCCTGCCCCGCATCTCGGTTGAAGGCTCGGCGGGCATCCGCAGGCTGGAAAATCGCACGCGCCGGGCGCTGAACCTGGAAGACCAGACGCTTTATCCGCTCGAAGCCAGCGTTTTCGGCGAACAGGTCCTGTTCGACTCCGGCTCGCGCAGCGCAGAGCTGAAGCGCCAGGCCGCGCGCACTGATGGCGCGGCACTTCGGGTCGAGGAACGGTCGGAGTTCATCGCCCTCAACGTCGCCCGTCAATATCTTGACTATATGCTGCAGCAGCGCGTCGTTGCCGCGGCGGAGGACAACGTCACCTTCCATCAGCTTCTGGTGAACGACCTGAGGGAAGGGGTGTCTTCGGGCTCTATCAGCATCGCCGATCAGCAGCAGGCCGAGGAACGGTTTCAGGCCGCCAAGATCCGCAAGACGGAGGCTCAGGAAGACCTGAACAACGCCGCGATTTCCTTCCTGACCCTGACGGGCATCCCGATCAGCGAAGTGGCCATGCCGCAATCGCCGCGCGCTTCCCTGCCCGCGACGCTTGCCGACGCCATCGGCGCTGCCCGTGACCGCAATCCCAAGGTGCGTGAAGCCCAGGCTGACGTGGATGCGGCCTATCAGGTGGTGAACAAGGCCGAAGCTGAGCTTGGGCCGCGCGTTTCGCTGGAGGGGCGGGGCCGGGTCGGCGAGGATCTGGACGGTTTTCGTGGCAACACCAATGACCTGCAAGCGCGCGTCGTTGTGACCTGGGACCTTTACAATGGCGGCATCAACCGCGCCAAGGTTCAGGAAATGACCCGCCGCGCGAGCGAGGCTCGCTTCCGCCTGCACCAACTGACGCGCGAAGCAGAAGAGGAAGTGCGGCAAGCCTGGAACCGCTGGCAGAGCGAAGGCGCGCGCCTTGCCGATCTTGAACAGCAGAGCAAGGTGTCGGACGATCTGCTGCTTTCCTACCGGGAGCAGTTCAATGTCGGCCGCCGCTCGCTGCTCGACGTGCTCGATTCCCAGAACACCCGCTTCAATGTGCAGGTGCGCACGGAAACGTCGCGGCTGGCCCAGCTCTTCGCGGAGTATCAGATCCTGGCGGCTACCGACAATCTGATGGCGACGCTGGATGTCACTCCGCCGTCGGGCGCCAAGACCTATGCTCGCGAGCGGTTCGATGTTCCCGACACCGAACCGGCTGAGCTGCATCGCCGGCGCTATCCGCGCTGAACCGGCATTGGGGGTGGAGAAGTAGGATGAAACTGGGGGAGTGGGCCGGTCAGGAACTGGGACATCGCAGCAATGACGATGTTCTTGATTGCCTGGCGCATATTGCGGGGGTTTATGACCGGCCCTCTTCCCCGACCGTCATCCGGGCGGGGCTTTCATTGACCGAAGACGGGCGCCTGCCTTTCCATCAGGCGGAGGCGGCGCTCGACCAGCTTGGCCTTGGTTGCGAGCCGGTGGTCCGGCCGCTCGGCAAATGGCGCAAAAAGCATCTTCCGGCGCTTCTGAAGCTCGCCAATGGCCGTGCTGCCGTGCTGCTGGATATTGAAGGCGACGACGTCAAGCTCTTCATCCCTGGCCGGGCGGAGACGCTATGGATGCCAAGGGATGCGCTTCAAGATGTTTTCGGCGGCGAAGCCGTCGCGGTCTGGCCCGACCACCGCAAGGAAAGGGCGACCGAACTCTCCTGGGACCAGCAGGCGAAGAAGCACTGGTTCTGGCAGGAGGTATGGCGCGTCCGGAAATCCTTCGGCTTTGTGATCGCGGCGGCGACGATCATCAATCTGCTGGCCTTTGCCCTGCCGCTCTTCACGATGAACGTCTATGACCGGATCATCCCCAACAAGGCGACATCCAGCCTGTGGGTACTGGCTTTCGGCGTTGCGCTGGCCTTCGCCATGGATTTCAGCTTGCGCATTGCCCGTGCCCGGCTGATCGACGAAACCGGGCGCAAGCTGGACGCGCGCCTGTCCCAGAAGCTGTTCGAAAAGCTGCTGAACATCCCGCTGGCTTCGCGCAAGGGCAGCACCGGCGCGTTCGTTCGCCGTGTTTCCGAATTTGAGCAGGTGAGGGACTTTTTCGCCTCGACGACGGTGGTGCTGGTCGTCGATCTCGCCTTCCTGTTCCTGTTCCTGGCGCTCATCACCATGATCGCAGGCTGGCTGGCGCTGGTGCCGCTGGTCGCGATGGGGATCATGGGGACGGCTGGCTTCGCGCTGCAAAAGGCCATGGGCAAGGCATCGCTGGAAGCTCAGGCGGACGCAGGACTGCAGCACACGGCGCTGGTGGAGGCGGTCGGGGGCCTCGAAACGCTGAAGGCTTGCCGGGCCGAAGGGCGGATGCTTGGCCGCTGGCAGCGCTATTCGGAAATGAGCGCGGAGACCCAGGAAAGGCTTCGGCGCCTCACCACCATCAGCGTCAATCTGGCATCGCTTTGCCAGCAGACAACCAGCATCAGCCTGATCATCGGCGGCTTCTATCTGTTCAATGCCGGTATCATTTCCATGGGCGCCATCATTGCGGTCGTGATGCTGGCGGGACGTTCATTGGCGCCCGTTGGTCAGTTCGCCTTCCTCTTCACCCGCGCCCGGCAGGCCTTCACCACGCTGGAAGGTCTCCAGGGGATGATGGAGCTCGAGGATGAGCGGCAGGGAGGAGCGCGGAGCATCCTGCCCCAAATCCGCAATGGCGACATTGCCCTCGAACATGCCAGCTTCAGCTATCCCGAAAGCTCGCTTCCGGCGCTCAATGGCATTTCCCTTCGCATCGCACATGGGGAACGGATCGGCATCATCGGCCGGGTGGCATCGGGCAAGTCGACCCTGGGCCGTCTTCTCTGCGGTCTTTACCAGCCGACGGACGGTGCCATCCGCATCGACGGGCTCGACAGCCGCCAATATCATGCGCATGAGATCCGTTCCGCATTCCGCTTCGTTGGTCAGGACGCTGTCCTTTTCAGCGGATCGATCCGCGAAAATCTGATGCTTGGAGCACAGGAGGCCGACGAGCGGCGGCTGGTCGATGCCCTGGCCAAGTCGGGCGCCGGTCATTTCTTTGCGGGGGACGCGGGCGGCTTTGATATGCAGGTCGGCGAACGGGGCTCTCGCCTGTCAGGGGGGCAGCGCAGCTTCCTGGTCCTTGCCCGCGCACTGGTCGACCCGTCGCGCATGCTGTTCCTGGACGAGCCCACTGGCGCCATGGACAGCGGCACCGAGACGATGTTCATCGAGCATCTGAAAAAGGCGCTGACGCCACAGCAAACCCTTGTGGTGTCGACTCACCGCAACGCCATGCTGTCGCTCGTGGACCGGCTGATCGTGATCGACGGCGGCCGGATCGTCGCGGATGGACCCAAGGACAAGGTCCTCTCTTCCCTGGCCGGCAAGGCCATTGGAAGCTGATCATGACTCTCGTCAGGCATAAACTGAACATCATGCCCCTGGGGCTGCTGGGCCTTTCAACCGTGGCGGGCCTTTATATGGGGCTGGGCTATATCGGTGATATGGCCGCTCGTGCGACGCTGCAGCCCCTGACGGCGGAAACGGCGCCCGATCCTGACATTCATCGCAAGTTGGTTGCGCTGACCCACGAGGCGCGCAGCGAGGTGGTGAGCGAAGGCGATGCCGCCATCGAAGGCAATGAAAGGCTTCCCTTCTCCAAGGCGAAGGTCATCGCCGCGGCGCCCTTCTCCGTCGCCCGCGCGCCGGAAGCGGAACGCCAGAATGCCGAACTCTGCATGACGCAGGCGATCTATTATGAGGCCGGGTTCGAACCGCTCGCGGGCAAGCGCGCGGTTGCGCAGACCGTTCTCAATCGGCTGCGCCACCCGGCATTCCCGCACAGCGTCTGCGGTGTCGTTTATGAAGGTGCCCGCCAGCCCGTGTGCCAGTTCAGCTTCACTTGCGATGGGGCGCTCGCCAGGAAGCCGGAGCCTGGGGCCTGGGCAGAGGCTCGCCAGGTCGCCCGTGCCGCGCTCAATGGCTATGTCGAGAAGTCCGTGGGGCTGGCGACGCATTATCACGCCAATTATGTGCTGCC
This sequence comes from Rhizorhapis sp., assembly GCA_035280705.1. Classification (GTDB taxonomy): domain Bacteria; phylum Pseudomonadota; class Alphaproteobacteria; order Sphingomonadales; family Sphingomonadaceae; genus Rhizorhapis. Next base: position 5,104 of record DATEFI010000037.1, read on the forward strand.
GCGCTGGGCGCCGGAACTCGCCAAGATCACCCAGATCGGTGCCCATATTTTCTATCGCTGGCCGGGCGGCTGGGGCATGCCCCGCGCATTTGCGCAAGCCTATTCAGGCGTTGAGGCCGTACCTCTGTTCGATGCGCCCGCCATTGCCGAGCCGCAGATCGACTATCCGGCGGTCGCCGCCCTGCCTGAGCGCCGGACCGAAAATGATGTCGGTGGCCGTGTCGATGTCAGCAAGGGCTGGAGGCCGAATATTCCTGCGCCCGCAGCCAATTCCGGAGCGCTGGCAAAGGTCTATGCCGCGCAGTCCGTTACATCCGCAGAGGTGGTTACGCCATGATGTTGAACCCTGCCATGACAATGAACCGCCTGCGGTCGCTTGACGGCGCGCAAAGCGTCATCTTCGCCTGCGTCGCTGCCGTGATGCTTCTCATTCTTTGGGCGTCACTGGCCCGCGTTGACGAGGTGACACGGGGGCAGGGGCGGGTGATCCCTTCCAGCAAGATGCAGATGGTCCAGAGTGCGGAGCCTGCAACCATCAAGGAGATATTGGTCCGGTCCGGCCAGCATGTCCGCAAGGGCCAGCTTCTGGTCCGGCTCGACGATACGCAATCCGCGTCTGAGCTTGGACAGATCGCGGCGGAGAACAAGCTGCTTTCCGCACGCGCCGACCGGCTCTCCCGCGAGGCGTCGGGGCAGGCAGGCAGCTGTTCCTCCAGCGACAGCGTTCAGTCGGAGGCTTGTGCCGAGGAAGCCCGGTTGCAGGCAGTCCGCCGGTCCGCCTTGCAGAGCCGCCAGTCGGCGCTTCAAGCCGCCGTGGAACAGCGCCGCCGGGAATTGGGAGAAGCGCAGGCAACCGTCGCCGGCCTGCAGGGCAGCGTCGCCCTGGCGCAGCGGCAGGTGGACATGATCGAGCCGCTGGCCCGCAAGAATATCGTGCCGCAGACCGAATTGCTCTCTGCGCGCCGCGAACTCGTCGATCTGCAAGGGCGGCTGGCCGCCGCGCGGGAAGGCGTGTCGCGCACCAGCGCGGGCGTTCGTGAGGCCATGGCCCAGGCGGCCGAAGCCAATTACCAGTTCCGCCAGGATGCGCTTAACGAGCGCAGTCAGCTTCAGACGAAGATCGCCGTCAACAGCGAGTCCCTCAGGGGCGCGGCCGGACGGGTGCAACGGGCAGAATTGCGCTCTCCGGTTGATGGTGTCGTGAACGACGTGCAGGTGACGACCGTCGGGGGGTTCGTGCAGGCGGGGCAGAAGATCATGCAGGTCGTGCCCCTTGGCGACAAGTTGCTGGTCGAAGCGCGGGTGAAGCCAAGCGATATTGCTTTCATCAAGGTGAACGACCGCGCCAATGTGAAAGTCACCGCCTATGACTTCTCCGTCTATGGCGGGCTGACGGGCCGCGTGGTGCAGATTTCCGCCGACAGCATCTATGACGAGGTGGCGAAGGAGGCCTATTTCTCCGTCGTGGTGGAAACCGACCGCGCCTATCTGCTGTCCGGTGACCGGCGCTTGCCCATCACCCCAGGCATGATCTGCGATGTCGAGATCATAACAGGGCGCAAGTCCATTCTGTCTTACTTGTTGAAGCCAGTCTTGAAGGCCCGGGCGGAGGCGCTGGAGGAAAGATAGCCGGGCCGCCGCTCGTCAGCGGTTCAAGGCCGCATAACGTACGCTATCAGCGGGCGGCGCAGTCCGGTAGCCATGCGTCCAGCGTCCATTGGCGTTGAACGTCAGGACCGGGCGGTAATCCCTGACTTGCGAAGTCGAGAGCACCCGGTCGGTTTCATTATCAAGCACCAGAAGATCGCCGTCCACTGCCACCGCCAAGATCGCATGGTCGGCTCTTCTGACCAGATCGCGGGCAATGACCAGGAACATGGCATTCGCCGGCACGCCCATGGTCCGCAGGATCTGCATCTTGGCGATCGCATAATCCTCGCAGTCTCCCCGGCCGCGCGACAGTGATTGAACCGCCGGGGCCCAATGGTCTGCTGCGCCATAGAGGCGCGCATCTTCTACATAGGAAATGCGTGCGTTGACCCAGCGGTTCACGGCCCGGATCTGCTCCAGCCGGTCGAGCGACCGGCTTTGCACGATCAAGGCGGCCCAGGGGCCTGTCGCTGGCAGCGTTCCCGCAGCGGCATTTTTCCATTTCTGATCGAGAGCGGTGCGGGATACCGGCAAAGCCACGCTTCCAAACACATCCGGCTGTCCTGGCCGGATGGGATCTTTCGCAAAGATGCTGCCCGATTCCGTATAAATGGCGGGCTTCGATGATGCCTCGGGGCAATCCGCCTGAAGCGGGATCGCCAGTGCGGCGGTTGCGGCGGGCTGGCCTTGTTCGGCCTGACGAAGGCGGGTTTGTTCCAGACGGCTCGTTGCCCCCTGCAAAATGGCTTCGCTCTTCGTGAAAGTGGCGCTGGTCCCCGCGGCAGGCTGCACCCCGCCAAAAGCTGTGTTGCAGGGAGCCGCAAGGGCCGCAGGCGCAAGACCCATGACAATCGCCGCCATGAGACTGGCGGCGCCGGTCCGGACCGACCGCTTCCTGCTGAAAAGCCGAGTGGAGCCAATTCGCTGCATGAGGGAAGGATGTGCCTCAACAGCTAAGAAAAGGTGAAATGAAAATTGGCTTTAATCGTTTCGTCGACAAATTTGCACGGCACACCGTTGTTATAGACGGCTGTTCGTCAAGATATAGTTAATAATTTCGGACCAGAAATAATTAATGAGGGTCAATTTATGGAAAAATGTTTATTAACCAAGTACTGTTTCAATCGGCGCTGATGTCAAAAGTTTACTTGGGATAGCAAATTATGGTTAATATTTCATCTGGGTTGATTGGCTGGTTTCCATAAAGAGTTATGGATTTCCTTGCGCCTATTTGGTAAAGGGCAAGTTTCTGGAAACAGGGGGTTTCCGAGTCGGGCAGGAGGGGATGTTGAGGGAGATCGGGGGAATACCCTTCCTGTTTGCTGAAAAATGCACGATCCACCTTGGCCGTTCGCCCATCATCTGCGTTACCCTTGCCAGACTTGCTCTCCTTATAGCGCTTGCCAATGAAATGGCGCGGCTGGCGGAATTCGATCTCGCCACCCGGGGCATCGCTCAGGCGGCTGTCGCTGGTTATGCGGGCTGGAACCTGTTGTGTCTCGGTGGCGTGCTGGTCTTTACGCGCTATGAATTGCTTGCCCGCCCGCTGATCCTTTTTATAGACTTTCTGATCTGCGTGACTTTTGTGGTCTTGTTCCGGCTGTTGGAACTGCCCGCGATCCTTGGCTGCCTTTTGCTGCTATGGGCCTGCCACGAGCGGCTCGGCAAGACCGTCTCCTCGATCGGAGCATTGACCTTCATCCTGGCGTTCCTGTTCCGGAACCATTATGAGCCGCTGGCTCAGGATTATTCCCGGCAACTGGCGAGTGACTATACCGACAGCGCGGCGATTTTCATCGGCAGCCTTATCGCCTTGTCGGTCATCGGATCGCATCTCTATCAGGCGCATGTGAAAAGCTGGAGCGACCAGCTTCAGGCGGCGGGCGGAAATCTGAGCGATCCGCCCATGGAATTTTTGATGGAGCAGGTCCTTGCCTTCTTTCGGGGGCGCGAAGTCTGCTTCATCTGGGAAGACATGGATAGCCGGGCGCTCCATTGCGCCAACCTCACAATTGGCGCCGCGCCGGTTTTCCCTGTTCCCGATGAAGCCATGCGTCCGCTGCTTCAGGCCAGCGTTCTTGAAGCGCCCTTTCTCTTCACTTCCTATTCCGACCGGCTATTCTTCCGTAACAGCTTTGGCGGGCTCAAATTCGCCAATGCCCCTGATTATGTCGATAATCTCAACCAGATGGTAGGCTATAAGCGGGGAGCGAGCTTTGCGGTGAATGCAGGCGCGCTGCGGGGCCGGTTCTTCATTGCATGCAGTCATGGCTGGTCACCCAATTTCCTGACGCATTGCGAATTTGCGTCGGATAGCGTCGACAGCTTCTTCGAGCGCTCCTTCTTTTTGGACGCATGGCGGAACCGGGCCTTTTCCGAAGCGCGGCTCGCGTTGAGCGGCGATCTGCATGACAGCGTGCTGCAGACCTTGGCCGCCATGCGGCTACGCTTTTCGACGCTTCTGCCCAAGGTTCAAGCGCTTCTTCCTTCGGATGAGCTGAATGACCTGAAGCGATTGCAGGACATGGTCATTTCCGAACAGGGCCGCCTTCGTCAGCTTCTGAATGAAAGCAAGCGGACGAACGGCGTGTCGCAAAACCTGGCCGAGAGCCTGTCGAGCTGTGCGGAGATGCTCTCGGCCCAGTGGAATATCGACTGCCACGCCTGTGTCGATCATCCGGATGTGGACATTGACCGCTCAACGGCAATCGAGGTGGAGTTCCTCGTGCGCGAGGCTGTGGCCAATGCGGTTCAGCATGCCTCCGCGCGGCAGGTCACGATCGCAGCGGCTTTGCAGGACGATGCGCTGCTCATGGCCTTCCGCAACGACAGCAAAGCGGATCAGCCGGTAAACGGTCATGGCCGCATGGACGGAATCCAGTCCCAGTCCCTCTCCCGGCGGCTGAAAATGCTTGGCGGAACGGCTTATTTCGACAATATTAACGATAAAGCGCTATTATCCATAAGAATACCGTTAAAACATACAGAAAAGCGGGTCTGAAAATGGCAAATCTCCTTATCGTCGACGATCACCCCCTGTTTCTGGACGGGCTGCAGCAGTTCCTTGAGACCAGCGGTCACCAGATCATCTCCTGTGCCCGATCAGTGAAGGATGCGCTGTACAAGTTGCAGACCGAGGCGCCCGATGTGCTGATCCTAGACCTCAGCATGAAAGATGGCGGGGGCCTTGCGATCCTGTCTGCCATTCGCGAACAGGGCAATGATGTTCCAGTTATCTTCCTTACCGTCAGCATCAAGCCGGAGCAGACGATCGAGGCGCTTCGCCTGGGGATCAATGGCATCGTTCTCAAGGAAAGCGATCCGCAGGACCTGCTGACCTGCATCCAGGCGGTGCTGGGAGGCGAGAACCGGATCGACCCCGGTATCATGGAACAGGCGCTGCTGCATTCCGTCGTCGCCAAGAACAAGGTATCTTCGCAGGAAGTCCTGACGGAGCGTGAAAAGCAGATCGCGGCACTTATCCGCGCAGGTCTGCGCAACAAGATGATCGCTGAAAAATGCGGCCTCACCGAAGGCACGGTCAAGGTGCATCTGCACAGCATTTTCCAGAAGCTCGGCGTCAAGTCGCGGGCGGAGCTTATCGTCAGCACGATGGGTGAAGGGGCCTGAGCGAGCGCCCGCTCGACCATGCATTTACCTGAGGGAATCATGCGGGAAGCTCCTCGGCTTTCCGTTTGATTCTACATCGGGAGATGGATTCCCGCCTTCGCGGGAATGACGAAAAAAGAGATGTCAGCCATATTTCTGGAACAATCCCCTAAAGGGCTCCCGGGCGGGGCGGCATTGCCGCCTCGTCAATTGACTATTCATCAGCCCCCACTTACATCGCACCGCATGTTTGCGCGGGGGTTCGGCCATATAAGGCGGCCGGAAAGCCGCGCCTTCGTCTAGGCTTAGGAATCAGGCATGCTCGGCGCGATCGCCAAATCGATTTTCGGTTCGTCCAACGACCGCTACGTCAAATCCGTCATGAAAATCGTCGAGCGGATCAACGCGTTCGAGCCCACCGTCTCGGCGCTCACCGATGAGGAATTGCGGCAGCAGACACAGATCTTCCGGGAACGCCTCGCCAATGGCACCACGCTCGATGACATCCTTCCCGAAGCTTTTGCCACAGTGCGCGAGGCTGCCAAGCGGACCTTGGGCCAGCGCCATTATGATGTGCAGATGGTGGGGGGGATCGTCCTCCACCGGGGTGAGATCGCAGAGATGCGCACCGGCGAGGGAAAGACGCTGGTGGCGACGCTGGCAACCTATCTCAATGCATTGGAGGGCAAGGGCGTTCATGTCGTTACCGTGAACGATTATCTTGCCCGCCGCGACTGCGACTGGATGGGTCAGGTGTACCGCTTCCTGGGCCTCACCACCGGCGTGATCGTCCCCAATATGCGCGAGGATGAGCGCCGGGTCGCATATAATGCGGATATCACCTACGCCACGAACAACGAACTGGGCTTCGACTATCTGCGCGATAATATGAAGTTCGAGCGTGCCCAGATGGTGCAGCGCCCCTTCAATTTCGCGATTGTGGACGAGGTGGACTCGATCCTGATCGATGAGGCGCGGACACCTCTCATCATTTCCGGGCCGACGGACGACAAATCGGAACTCTATATCTCGGTCGATGAAATCGTGAAGCGGCTCGTCGCGGACGATTATGAAAAGGACGAGAAACAGCGCAGCGTGACGCTGACGGAGGATGGCACCGAAAAGGTGGAACGGATGCTGGAGGATGCCGGGCTCCTCATCGGCTCCAACCTCTATGATTTTGAAAATACGCAGGTTGTCCATCATGTGAACCAGGCCCTGCGCGCCAATGTCATGTTCAAGCGCGACACGGAT
>DATEFI010000038.1:0-4049 GCA_035280705.1 Rhizorhapis sp.
GCCGATCCATTCCTGCATGAAGGGATGGCTGATCACCGCCTGCATATAGGGCTGGGCGAAGCGGGCGACGGGCAGGGAATAGGTGATGAAGCGGGTGACCACCGGCGCGAACATGATGTCGGCGGCGCCAAATTCTCCGAAGAGGAAATCGCCCGCTCCGCCAAAGCGCGCGCGGGCTTCGGCCCAGAGCTGCATGATCCGTTCGATATCCTGCATGACCTCCGCCGAGGGGGGCTGGGCCTCGTAGATCTGGCGGATGTTCATGCTGTGCTCGCGGCGGAGAGCCGTGAAGCTGCTATGCATTTCCGCCGCCATCGAGCGCGCCATGCCGCGCGCGGCTTGCCCTTCGGGCCAGAAGCGTGTGTTGCCGGTCTTCTCGTTCAGATATTCGATGATCGCCAGGCTGTCCCACACCACCGTGTCGCCGTCCCACAAAATGGGGACTTTGCCGGAGGAAGGCGCAAATTCGTCGCCCTCGCGGCGCTTTTCCCATTCCTGGTCGTAGAGCGGCACCACCGCCTCTTCAAATGGCAGGCCCGACTGCTTGCATGCCAGCCAGCCGCGGAGCGACCAGCTTGAATAGGCCTTGTTTCCGATGAAGAGTTTCATTCCGCTCAATTCCATTATCCGCCATCCCCGCCTACGCGGGAATGACGATAGAGGGCAAGGGATAAGCGTCAGTCCAGTGCATCTACCACGGCTGCCCGCAACTCCGGAATCCCCATGCCCTTTTCGCTGGACGTCACCAGAATATCGGGATGGGCAGCGGGGCGCTTGCGGATTTCGGCGGTGACCTGGCCGCAAGTGGCGGCAAGCTCGCTCGCCTTCACCTTGTCCGCTTTGGTCATGACGATGCGGTAGCTGACGGCGGCCTCGTCCAGCATCTTCATGATGTCGCGATCCACATCCTTGATGCCGTGGCGGCTGTCGATGAGGAGGAGCGTGCGTTTCAGCACCTGCCGCCCACGCAGATAGTCATTCACCAGATACCGCCATTTGCGGACGACGTCCTTGGGCGCCTTGGCAAAACCATAGCCCGGCATGTCGACCAGGCGGAAGAGCAGCGGATCGCCGACGTCAAAGAAATTCAGTTCCTGCGTTCGTCCCGGCGTGTTGGATGTGCGCGCAAGGCCATTGCGGCCAGTAAGCGCATTGAGGAGAGAGCTTTTCCCGACATTGGAGCGGCCCGCAAACGCGACCTCCTTCACCACCGGATCAGGCAGGAATTTAAGCTCCGGCGCGGATTTCAGGAATCCGATCGGCCCGGCGAAGATCTTTCGCGCGGTTTCGATGGGGTCCTGTTCCGGTTGTTCGGTCATATCATTTCCTTATCGTCATTCCCGCGAAAGCGGGAACCCGTCTATCCTCTTGCCCCGATGTTGGAGGTAGAGGTGAGATGGGTCCGCGCTTTCGCGGGGATGACGACAAAACAGCGTGCAGCCGCAATCACTCAGCCTTTACCGGCTCACGCAGGGCAGGGTGGCGGCTGTAAAGCCATTTCTGCTGAGCGATGGTGAGGATGTTGGAGGTGATCCAGTAAACCAGCAGGCCCGCGGCGAAGGGTGCCATGATGAACATCATCATCCAGGGCATGATCATGAAAATCTGCTGCTGCGTCGGGTCCATCTGCGCGGGATTGAGCTTGAACTGCAGCCACATGGTGATGCCCAGCAGGAGCGCGAGCACGCCGATGCCGAGGAAGGCGGGCGGATTGAAATCGAGCAAACCAAAGAGATTGAGGATGTGCAGCGGATCGGGCGCGGAAAGATCCTTGATCCACAGCACGAACGGCTGGTGCCGCATCTCGATCGTCAGCATCAGCACCTTGTAGAGCGCAAAGAAGATCGGGATCTGAAGGAACATGGGAAGGCAGCCCGCCAGCGGATTCACCTTTTCCTTGCGATACAGCTCCATCATCTCTTGCTGAAGCTTGGGCTTGTCGTCCTTATATCTTTCCTGCAGCGCCTTCATCTTGGGTTGCACCGCGCGCATCGCCGCCATGGAAGCGAACTGCTTCTGCGCGATCGGGAACATCAGCAGGCGGACGATGAAGGTCAGGCAGATGATGGCGACGCCGAAATTGCCGATCGCCTCGAACAGCCAGTGGAGCAGGAAAAAGATGGGCTTTTCGAACCAGTAGAACCAGCCCCAGTCGATCGCTCGGTCGAACAGGGTGATGCCTTGGTCCTGATAATGTTCGAGCAGCTTTGTCTCCTTGGCGCCGACGAACAGCCGCGATGTCTCGCTGACCGCCTTGCCCGGGGCGAGGAGAGCCGGATTCAGGCTGAAATCCGCTTGATAAATGTCATCGCCGCCCTTGCGGAACTTGGCGGCTATACTGGCCTTCTGGTCCGGGACCAGAGCGGACAGCCAATATTTGTCGGTGAATCCGATCCAGCCGCCGGTGCTGGTGAAGCCGGCGTCGCCATCCTCGTCCAGATCCGTGAAATTCACGTCATAATTCGCCTTGCCGTCGAACGCGCCGATGGGTCCAGTATGGATGGTCCAGCTGCTTGGGTCCTCAGACACGCCCTTGTGGCTGATATAGCCATAGGGCCGCACGCCGACCGTGCCCTTGCCGGTGTTGCTGACCTTCTGCGTGACGGTGAACATATAGTCATTGTCGACAGCCAGCTTGATTTCGAAAAGCTGTCCCTGGCCGTTGTTCCAGCTCAGAGTCACTGGCGTGGTGGGAGTCAGTTTCTTGCCGCTCGGCGTCCAGACTGTGTTGGCGTCGGGCGCCTTGAGACCATCACCCGTCCAGCCGAAGCCTCCGAAATAGGCGTCCTTGGTTCCGCTGGGTGCGAACAGCCGGACGTCCTGCGAGTCCTTCTTTATCGTCTGCTTGTAGGTGGGAAGGACGAGATCGTCGATTCGGGCGCCCTTCAGATTGATCGAGCCTGTGAGCTTGGGCGTTTCGATGGGCAGGCGCGGCGCTTCTCCCAATACGGCCTTGAGCGGACGGATTGCCTTTGTGCCCTCAGCCGCGGGTCCGCCGTCGCTGACCGGGCTGGCCTGCTGCGCTTGCTTGGGCGGCTGCTTGGGCGTGGGATAGATTTTCTCGGCGACATAGGGCCATCCGAACAGGATCAATGCCGTCAGCACGACCGCCAGGATGATGTTGCGCTTGTCGTCCACGTAAAACTCCCAAACCTTATTGGATTTCGTTGCTCAGGGGACCGGGTCGTAGCCCGAACCGCCCCAAGGATGGCACCGCATTAGCCTTTTGATCGCCAGCCAGCCACCCCTTAGCGCACCATATTTGTAAAGCGCCTCTATGGCATATTCGGAACAGCTCGGCGCATAGCGGCAGGAGGGGGGCAGGATGCGGGATGGGCCCAGTTGCCAGAAGCGGGCGATGAGGATGAACAGCCGGGCGATCATTTGCGCTTGCCATGACCTTGGGAAGGCAGGAGCCCAGGACCATGCGCCCTTTTTTCCACCTTTTGCCCTGAGCTTGTCGAAGGGCTTCCCTTCTTCTTCTTCTCAAAGTGGGAGGCTTCGACCGGGTCAGCCCCAACGAGCCTGGCAGTTTTCCGCAGCGCCTTCACCATTTCCGCTCGTAGCAGGCCGAAATCCCGTTCAACGCCGCCCGCCCGGCCGATCAGCACATGATCCGCGCCGGATTTGCCGAGCTCCGGCAGCAATTCCCGCGCAAGCGCGCGAAAACGGCGCTTCATCCGGTTCCGGACGACAGCGCCGCCAATCTTCTTCGTAACGGTAATGCCAATGCGCTTGGCTGCGTCGCCATCCAGGCGGTCATGGACCAGCAGCACAAAGCCGGGCATGGCCACGCGCTGGCCCTTGTTGGCGGCCAGAAAGTCCGCGCGCTTGCCGATCGTCAGGATGGAGCGCGCGTCTTTCGGGTGGCTCAGGCGCTCAGCGACTTGCGGCCGCGTGCGCGGCGTGCGCGCAGAACCTTCCGGCCGCCCGGGGTCGCCATGCGGGACCGGAAGCCGTGACGCCGCTTGCGCACGAGTTTGCTCGGCTGATAGGTGCGCTTCATCGCTCATTCCTCAAATCAAATAGCATAATGAAAAGGGCCGCCA
>DATEFI010000039.1:0-2553 GCA_035280705.1 Rhizorhapis sp.
ATTCCCGCGCAGGCGGGAATCCATCTACCCTCTTGTCTCACCGCTGGATATTGCACCGCGTTGGATCCCCGCCTTCGCGGGGATGACGAGAAAGAGAAAAGGCGCGCCCAGCCCATCAGAAGCTCACGATGGCATTGGCGAGAATGGAATAGTAAGCGCCATTCCCCGCCCGATTGTCGAAAAGGTCCTGGAAGCCGTCGCCTGCGATCAGGGTCGCTGCGGACAGGCGGAAGACCAGATTCTGCGTAGCCTTGGGCCGCCAGATCGCGGCGGCGCTGAGATCCCAGCCGATGTCGCTTGGAATGCTGCCCTCATTGCGCAGGGCTTGCAGCACCGCTGTATTCTCGAACCAGAGATGGTTGGCATTGCCCGACAGCCGCAGCGTGGGGGTCAGGTCGAAATCCGCGCCCGCGCCGAGCAGGATGGTGCCGGGATTGTTGAAATTGCTCTGCCCCTGCTCCTTGGAGGAACGCAGGCTGTTCAGGATTCCGTTGCGGCCGTTGACGCTGACGGCTCGCCCGCCCCCCGCAAAAGGGATGGTCTGGCGGATCCAGTAACTGGTGTCGGCGCCGGCGAAGATGGGGTTCTCGAAAATGGCATCATAGCCGTTTTCGACATTGTCATACGGATTGCCATCGCCGCTGGCATAGAGACCGGAGGCACGGAAACGCATCCAGTCATGATCATAGCTGAGTTCCGCAGCGGCGAAAAAGGCGCGGATCTTTGCTTGCTCGCTGGTGAAGAAGCTGTTCCGGTCCTCCCCCAAAGCGCCGTAAAGGGATGCGGTGAGGTTCAGGCGGCCAATGCGTCCATCAGCGTTATAGCCGAGATAAAGCACGTCATAGTCCCGCCCGCGCAGGTCGCCGAGGAGCGCGGGGCGCACCGGAAAACCATTATCGTCGACTTCGATCTCATTCCCCTCCCGGTTGCGGTTGTAAACCGCGCTTAGCTGGCTGGTAAGGCCGGGGAAGGGAAGGTCCTGCCGGTAGAGGTTGGCGAGAAAGACGAAATCGTCGCGAGGGCTTTGAACGATGCTGTTGAGACCGCTATTGGTGTCCTTCTCCAGCCGCCAGAAGGCCGCAAGGTTGAACTGAAAACGGTTATTGTCGCGATTCCCGAAGAAGCGGATGCCGAGTTGCTGATCGTTGAACAGGAAGCCGCGGAAATCGCTCTGGAACGGCTGAATTCCCACGCGGATGGATTCAAAATCATAACGGTCGGAACTGTTGCGCAGATGATAATCCACAAAGGCTTCCTGCACGCCCAGGAAATGGTCGGTGCGGTGGCTCGGCCGCGACGGCTTGACTGACAGAACGCGCCGTTCAGGCACATTCACATGATTGATGTTATAGGCCAGCGTCAGGCGATATTCGATTTCCGGCGGCTTGAAGGCGGTTGAGCCCTTGATGAGAGCCACACCGCCGATGAAGGTTTGCGACAGAACATAGCTCGCATCCTTACCGAAGACGTCAAGACTGCCGGGCCGCTCAGTCGTTTGCACGCCGACTGGAATGGGAAAAGTGCGCGGTTCGATGACAGTGTCGCTGACCGCGTTCACAATGAAAAACCAGTCATCGCCCTTGATCGGCAACCATGGCACCTTGGCTCGGTCGATGGGGCGGTCGCCCTTCAGCGTGTTCTGATGATAGGGATCGAACCAGCGTTCCTTCACCACACCCAGCGATTCAATGAGGCGCCAGCGGTCGGGGATGGGGAACTGGTCGGTGGGGAAGGCTTCGGGCGGCGGTGGGCGGACCGCGCCCTCATTTTCCTGAGTGACCTGTTCGGGCAGGTTCCGCTGATGGCCGGGGCGCTTGCGTCCTTCCATCAGGGCTTCGTCGGCAGTGGCTGGGGGCGGGTCCGCAGGAGCGAGAGGCGCCTCGACTCCTCCCCGGTACGGGGAGGGGGACCACCCGAAGGATGGTAGGGGGGCAGAACGTCCTGGCGCAGCCTCTATGAGGGGAGCCCCCTCCACCACGCCGCTGCGCGACGCGGTTCCCCTCCCCGTGCCGGGGAGGATTTCGTGAGCCGCCAATGCCAGAAGCGAGACGCCCAGCATCACAGACCGTCACACACATTCTGCTGCGTGCTGCCGAGGAAGGGCGCAAAGGGGCAACTCACATAGCGCAGCCGTACCCCGGCCCCCACATCCACCACGATCTGATCCGCCCTGATCTCTTTGGGCGCGTTGCCGATGCCTCCCACCCGCGCTCCGGCATTGTGCGCGCCAAGGAAGCTGATCATGTCGTCCTGATCAATGCCATCGCCCGAAACGCCAATCGCGCCGACCAGCACATTGCCCCGATAGATGGGCACTGATCCGGGGAAAATCTGAATGCCGTTGGCCAGGCGGTTTGTCCCCGGCGTGGCGGTGCAGGCTTGCGGCGTATCTATGGCACTCGCTCCAGCCACGAAATTCAGATGCTCGCCCAGATTGCCGACGATGAGCGCCGACTGCAGCCCGGTGGAAAAGGGGTTGAACTGTGCGATGGGACGCGACAGCGGCCCAGTGGGCCGGCCCACTTCACCATCTGGGAAATAGGGGCGGGCCAG
>DATEFI010000040.1:0-4206 GCA_035280705.1 Rhizorhapis sp.
AAATTTCCGGCAACATGGCCCATCGCACGATGGGTGTGGAATTCCGTGCCGTCCCAACTGGTGATTCCCGCGGCTTCCTGACCACGATGCTGCAGGGCATGCAGCCCCAGAGCCACTATGGCAGAGGCGGTTTCAGCGCCGCTTATCCCGAAAACTCCGCATTCTTCGCGCAGTTTATCGTCGTCGAAAGGATTGGTCGTAAGCATCTGTCGCAAATCCGGTCGCCGCAGCCTGAGCGGCCTCTCGCCGCCTCCTGCCCGCGCATATAGAGAGAAGCAAGCCGTTTGTCGCCCTTTTGTCACAAAAAAGCTGCTTGCCGGGCGGGAAGATCAGGTTTTCGCGAAAGGACGGGTTACCTTCTGTTGCTGACATGGAGGAAAAACCTGAGCCGTCGCTCCTGCGAGGCAGGGGCCCGCTGGTTCTTCGACCATCACAAAGAGAAGCGGGGTCCCTGCCGGCGCAGGGACGGCGGAGATAAGGTCAGTTGGAAGGTCTTGCTTTCGTCCCTGTCTGCCGCTGGGCCAGGTTTATTTCAGCCCTTTTCTGAACACCACCAGATCGTGCTGCCGCACCTCCTCGACACCTCCGGCAGGGAGGTCCTCCAGGATAAAAGGGCCGTATCGGGTACGGATGAGGCGGCTGACCTTCAGGCCGAGATGTTCCAGCACGCGCCGCACTTCCCTGTTCTTGCCTTCGGTCAGGGTAAGCTCGATCCATTGATTGCGTCCGGTGCGCCGTTCCAGATTGGCGTCGATCCGGCCATAGCGGATGCCTTCAATCTCTATGCCCTCGATGAGGTCCTCAAGCTGTGCCTGGCTGACTTCGCCATAGGCGCGGGCGCGATAGGTGCGCTCCACACCGGTTGATGGCAGCTCCATCTGGCGCTTCAATCCCCCATCGGTGGTGAGCAGCAGCAAGCCTTCGGTGCTGAGGTCGAGGCGGCCGACGGGCATCACCCTTGGCAGGTCGGCCGGGAGCTTGTCGTAAATTGTCGCACGGCCCCGCGGATCGCGCTCCGTTGTCAGGAGGCCCGCAGGCTTGTGATAGCGAAAAAGGCGGGCGGGCGCGGGTTCATTTACCGGATTGCCGTCCACCGTGACGCCATGGAGCGATTTGAGCAATGTCGCAGGCGTGCCGATCACTTCCCCGTCCCGCGCAATCCGGCCTTCGGCGATCATCCGTTCCACTTCGCGGCGCGACGCTACGCCGGCCCTTGCCAGCAATTTGGCGACACGATGCTCCCCCTTGTCCGAATGCGTGGCTTCGGGAAGGGGGGACCTGGCCGCGCCGCCGGTCCTTGACTGCTGACCTGGGCGGCGCCGGGCGCGGACAGGGGAAGCGGGCCTGGGGGCTGGAGGAGCCTTCTTCTGAGACAAGAGAAAATATTCCTTTTTCGCGCCAAACGCGGGCGACTTCCCGCCGGGGTTGTGCGTTTATGGTTCATTGCCTCAGCAGTTCGATGGCTGAACCGCCGCGACTGATGACGGAAAGGGACGAGGACGGCAATGCTTTTTGGACATGGCGACCGGATCATCAGCAGGATTCTGATCGTCGAGGATGAGCCGCTCGTCGCGTTCGACAATGAGCATCTGCTGACCCACGCCGGCTATCAGGTCGTCGACACGGTGGACAGCTACGCCCATGCCGAGCTGGTCATCAAAAGCGCTGAAATCGACCTGGTGCTGGCCGACATCCGCCTCAGCGGCAAGAGAAGCGGCGTGGAAGTGGCGCAGCTTGCCCGCGATCGCGGCATCGCCGTCTTGTTCGTTACCGCCAATTGTCCCGCAGACGCGCGGCATTTGGCCGTTGGCTGCCTCATCAAGCCCTATGCGCAAAAGGAACTGCTCGCCGCCATTGAGGCGATCGATGCCATCATGGCGGGTTCCACTCCAGGGCGGCTGCCGCAGGCCCTGATGCTGTTCTGACTGGCCAAATCTCAAAATTTCTTTAGGTTCGCCCGCAGCTTGTTTGCTGGCGGAGGCGTGATCGGATGGAGGCAGTGGAGGAGGCCAGGGGATGGCGCGCGGTGTTACCGGAGAGTGTTCGTCCCTATACGGAAGCGGCTCCGATTGCGGCTTTTTTTCTCGGAATCTCGTCGGGTTTTCCCTATGCCATGATCGGTGCGACGCTGACTACGCGCCTTGCCCAGGACGGCATCGACAAGAAGGCGGTGACCGCCTTTTCCCTCGCCTTCCTGGTCTATAATCTCAAATGGCTTTGGGCCTGGATTGTCGATGGGGTTCATATTCCTGTCCTCGGCAGGCTGGGGCAGCGGGTTTCCTGGCTGATCCTTGCGGGCCTGTTCGTCATTGCGGCGGTTGCGAACCTCGCGCTCGTCAATCCTGAGACCAGCCTTATCGAGACGGCTTATGCGGCTGTGCTGGTGGGTGTCGCTGGGGCCACCTTCGACATTGTGATCGATGCTTACCGGATCGAAACGCTGAGGCCGGATCAGCTCGGCGTCGGTTCCGGCATGTCGCAATATGGCTGGCGGATCGGGTCGGTCGCGGCGGGCGGGCTTGCACTGGTGCTGGCTGCCCGCACAGGATGGGAGGCGGCCTATCTGGCCTGTGCGCTGTTTGCCCTGCCCGCGATGCTGACGGGCCTCGTCATGGGAGAGCCAACGCGCCACCGGGAGCCGAGCGCGCGGCGGGGCATGGCCGAAGCCTGGGTGTCGATAAAGGGTCCCTTGGTGGAGTTCTTCCAGCGGCGGGGCGCCTTTCTGGTGCTGCTCTTCGTCCTGCTCCACAAGATCGGGGACACTCTGGCGAACCTGACCTTTCGCCTGCTGTTCGATGATCTTGGCTACACCAATGATGAAATTGCGATTTATGATGTGGGCCTTGGCTTCTGGGCCTATCTGGTCGGCATATTCGTGGGCGGCATCCTGTATTCGCGCTTGGGCATGAAACGATCGGTGCTGCTGAGCCTGGTGCTGATGGCCGTGTCGAACTTCAGCTTCGCGCTGCTTGCCGCTGCTGGCCACAGCAATTGGGGTATGGCGGGCGCCATTGGTTTCGAGAATTTCGCGAGCGGCATTGGCGGCGTGACGGTGGTCGCCTATTTCTCCGCACTGTGCGATCTCCGGTTCACAGCGGCGCAATATGCGTTGATCTCTGCGGCAGCGAGCGTTGTGGGGAGGTTCCTGACCGGTACGTCGGCAGGCGCGCTGATCGAAGCCTTTGGCTATGTGAATTTCTACCTGCTCACCACCCTGGCCGCCTTGCCGGGGATCATCCTGTTCTGGCTGATGATGCGCGCGGGACTGATCGACAGTTCGGTGGGTAGCGCCGGGAAGGAGAATGGGGAGGTGGTGTAGATTGAGGCCATCCATTTTTCCCTCTCCAGTGGGAGAGGATATGGAGGCTTGGCTGCTTGCAGCCTAGCCGGAGTTGGTGAGGGGTTGTGTGCTATCAGCAGCGCGGGAGCCCCTCACCCAACTTCGACTAAGACCGGCCATGTCGGTCTAAGTCTGCGTATCCCTCTCCCTCTGGAGAGGGACGGCGAACGTCCGCGCCCTTAACCCGTCGCCGTCATCCATCCGGCAAGCTCATCCCTGGCGCGGGACGTCATGGCTTCCTTGCGCTGCTTCTTCTTGATCCGCGCGTCGACCGGCGGGAACAGGCCGAAATTGACGTTCATCGGCTGATAGCTCTCAACCTCGGCTCCGCCCGTTATATGGCCAAGAAGAGCGCCGAGCGCGGTCGCGGGCGGAGGCGGAGGGAGAGATCGGCCCGCCAGTTCCGCTGCGGCGAACCGTCCGGCGAGCAGGCCCACGGCGGAGCTCTCGACATAGCCCTCGCAGCCGGTGATCTGTCCGGCAAAGCGGATATACGGCGCTTTTTTAAGGCGGAGCTGGCGGTCGAGCAGCTTGGGGCTTTGGATGAAGGTGTTGCGGTGAAGTCCGCCCAGGCGCGCGAACTCCGCCTTTTCAAGGCCCGGGATGGTGCGGAACAGTTCGACCTGCTCCGCATGTTTGAGCTTTGTCTGAAAACCCACCATGTTCCAAAGGGTGCCGAGAGCATTGTCCTGGCGAAGCTGCACCACGGCATGGGGCCAGCGGCCAGTGCGCGGATCGTCCAGGCCAACCGGTTTCATCGGGCCAAAGCGCAAGGTGTCGACGCCGCGCTCGGCCATGACCTCGATCGGCATGCAGCCTTCGAAATAGGGCGTGTTCTTTTCCCATTCCTTGAAGGCGGTCTTTTC
>DATEFI010000041.1:0-2312 GCA_035280705.1 Rhizorhapis sp.
CTGGTCAAGGCAGATCACGTGATCGACCTGCCGGACCGTCTCCAGGCGGTGTGTGATGATCAGGATCGTGCGGCCCGCAAAGCGATCCTCCAGCGCCGCGCGTATCCTTGTTTCCAAGGAGGTGTCGAGCGCGCTTGTAGCTTCGTCGAGGATCAGCATGTCGGGATCGCGCAGGATCGCCCGAGCGATGCCGACGCGCTGCCTCTGGCCGCCCGACAGGTTCAGCCCCTGCTGCCCAACCCAGCTGGAATCTCCATATTCAAGGCCAGAGAGCAGCTCGGTGAGGCCGGAAAGCCCATAGGCTTCCTTGAGCGCCATCTCATCGGGATTGTCCCGCGACATTGCGACATTGTCACGAACGGTTCCCTCGAAGAGATCGATGTCCTGCCCGGCGACGGCAAGGCGGCCAAGCCAGTCCTCCCGGCGAATGTCGCCCATGTTCCGGTCCCCCAGCAGGATGTGTCCCTCATCAGGGCTGTATAGGCGTAGAAGGAGGTTCACGACGGTGGTCTTGCCCGAACCGCTTGCTCCGACGAGGGCCGTCACCTTGCCCCGCGGAATATCGAAGCTGACGTCCCGCAGGGCCGGGCTGCCGTCATAGGCAAAGCTGATATTGCGGAAGCGGATGGCCTCATAGCCTTCCGGCATCGCCTGCGATCCGTCAGAGGGAAAGCTCTTGCCCTCTGGCCCGATCATCTTTCGAACCGCCTTGAGCTGAGGCGCGGATTGGGCGAGGAAAAGCAGATTGCCTTCGAACTCCCGTAAATGAGGCTGCAAGCGGTAGAGCAGCGCCACGATGGTGAGCGTTGCGTGGAAGTCGATCTCAAGCGCGCTGGCTCCCGCGACAATGAGGCACAGGATGGCGAGATAGCCTATTTCGGTCGCGGGACTGATGGCCGCGTTGAGGCGATCCATGCGGGCAAGGCTTTGGCGGGCAGCGGCCGAGGATTGGAGGAAGGCGCGATGTTGAGCCCTTTCCCTCCCATAGGCACGGATGGCGCGCATGCCCTGCAGCGTCATGAGCATGAGGCCGCCCATGGACTGATGCTCTGCCTTCACCGCAGCGCCGAGTTCCGTCACGGGGCGGGAGAGCCTGCCGAGGAAAGCTGAAACCAGAAACGCGCAGACGGCGGCGGCGAGCGTGATCTTCCACGACAGGGCAAAGAGGAAGATCGCGAAGACCAGGATCGCGCATATATTTATGATGACGCGCGTAAACGCCGTATTGGCGGCGGCGACTCCCCAGCTATCAGTGCCTAATATCTCCATCAGTTCCGCCTGTTCATGGCGGCGTATGAACTCATAGGCGACCTGTAGATATTGGCGATGGATGCGATTGCGGGCCGTTTCGCTGATGCGCGCGCTAAGCGCCGCCGAGATCCGGGCATAGGCATAGCCGATAATGCCCCGCAGAACGATGAGGCCGAAGATGACGGCCGCAAGCGGGGCCGGACCTCCCAGCGTGTCGAGCAGCCAGACCGCGCCTGCGCCAAAAGTCTGCATGGCCGCTTCCGGCTGATCAAATTGCCCAAGCGCGGCATAGAGAAACAGTATGATAAGGCTTATGCCTGCCGTTTCGGCCAAGGAGGCAAAGACGCCAAGCATGACCAGCAACGGCGTCCTCCGCCGTGCCGCAGGTATCATTTCCAGCAATGCCCATAGATCTTTGAGCGTCGCGAGGCGATCGGCTAGAAGGCCACCATTACGCACCCATGGTCTCTCCCCCCACAACACCGTCCCTTCCGCCGATAACGAACTTTCTTGGCCTGTAATTCCTCCGGCGGCGGCGCTCTCCAGAAAGGCGCAGCCTTATGCCGCGGACAAGGGCCCTTGGCACCCTCCATGGCAGCGCAGCCGCTAGATGCACCGGCGCTCGGCGGCCCATTTCGCCCATCAGTTTCCCCACGGACGAAAGGTCGCCCCGTTCAGCCGCAGTGATCAGGCTCCATAGCATGAATCCATTCTGTCCGCGAATGATGGCGCGGCGGCGATCGGGGTGGCGGCTCAGCATCTCCTGCCCGACCAGATCGAAGGAGCGGACCATCCGCATCATGTCGCTCGACATGTTTCCCGCCAGGTCGCGATAGCCGGTCAGCGGTTCGGGCACCAGGGCGAAGCGGTATTTCTCGGCAATGCGGAAATAGATGGAGAAGTCCTCACACCCCTGGGCCCCGCGCTCATGCAGGCTGCTGTCGAAACCGCCAGCCGCCTCAAGAGCAGCCCGCTTTATCAAAGGTGCGCTGCCATTGCCGACGAAATTGCCAGCGAAGATATCGTCGAGCACCTGCCCCGATATTCGGGGGCGGAAATTG
>DATEFI010000042.1:0-3327 GCA_035280705.1 Rhizorhapis sp.
GTTCGATACGGCATGCGGCCAGGCCATGTGGATGAGGTCGCGGGTTGCCACTGGTCCCCGGCGTCCGATCCAGTACCAGACGATAGGCATGCGGATGAACATGTCGCTCAGGGCATAGGCGGCGGCCACCCCTGTCGCGCCCCAAGGCAGACCGATCAGGAACGCGGCCACGGACGTTACCGCTACCACCAGGCCCCACCGGGCAAATTCGCCGGTGCGCGACTGGCTGATGAACAGCCAGCCGGTCGTGGCTGATATGGGCTGATGGAGGGCGGCAAAGCCCAGCCAGACAAAGATCGGCACGCTGGGCGCCCAATGCTCGCCAAGCACGGCGGGAATGGCATAGCGGGCGTTCACGATCATGAAGACTACGCCGGGAAGGGTGAAGAGCGCCAATTGCTGGACAGTGCGGACATAAACCGCGCGATAGCGGCCGGGCTGGTCCGCCAGCCGCGAAAGAATCGGGATGACCACGCGCCCAACCGGCTGGTTGATCTGGCTGAGGGGGAAAAGAAGCAGCTTGTAGGCCCTGTCATAATAGCCGAGCTGCGCCGCCCCCGCGAACCGGCCGATCAGGATGTTGTCCAGGTTGCGCGAGAAGAAATTGAAGATGTTGAAGCCCAGCATCCCCTTGCCGAAATGGATCATCGGCATCGCCTCCCGCAGCCGGAAGATGCGGCTCGGACGCCAGCCGGAGCAGAACCAGCAACCGATCGTGGTCGCGAGCGCCGTTACCACTGTGGACGCGACAAGCGCCCAGACGCTGGGGTGAATGACCGCCAGCACGACGGCCGCCAGAAAACCCGCAGCTCCGGCAAGCACGTCGATCAGCGCCAGCCGCCCGAAATGCATCGAACGGTTGATGAGCGCCTGATGCTGGGAGGAAATGGCGGAAATCAGGATCGAGCCGGCCAGCACCAGCACCGGCGCGACCAGGCCCGGTTCATTGTAGAACCAGGCGACAAGCGGCGCGCTGCCCGCGAATATGGCCGCCAGGAACGCCGCCACGCCGCTGTTGATCCAGAAAATGGTGCTTAGCTGCTCCGGGGAAATCGATTTTGCCGTGATGATCGCATTGTTGAGGCCAAGCTGGCCAAACAGCATGACGAACAGCATCAGGGGCGAAATCATGGCCATCAGGCCAAAATCCTGGGGCGAGAGCAGCCGCGACAGGACGACGACCGAAAGGATCTGGAGAATGGTGCGGAATGCCTGCGCGCCGCCAGTAAAGGCCGCGCCAACCGTCGCCTTGCGCCGCAGATTTTCCAGCGGCGGCTCAATATCAGCGGCTGGCGTCAATATCTGTCTCCCAGCCCAAACCCAGTTTTTCAGCCACCAGATCCGCGAGCGCGAGGGAAGCGGTGAGGCCAGGCGATTCGATTCCGAAAAGATTCACAAGACCCGGTAACCCATGGTCCTGAGGACCCGAAACCCAGAAATCGGCAGCCGGTTCCCCAGGGCCGCTGAGCTTTGGGCGAATGCCGGCATAGCCAGGCACCAGCCGTTCCGGGTCCAGGTCCGGCCAAATGAGCCGCGCCGCCGCCAGAAAGCCCGCATGGCGCGCCGGATCAACGCCATAGTCGATTTCCTCGATCCATTCGACATCGGGGCCGAAGCGGGCCGAACTGGCCATGTCGAGCGTCAGATGCGTGCCAAGGCCACCCGGCACCGGCACGGGATAGACGAGGTGGCTGAACGGCGCCCGTCCCGAATAGGTGAAATAGACGCCGCGGGCATAGCGGACCTGCGGCACATGCTCGCTCGCCAGCCCCTGCGTCTGCCGGGCGAGCAGATGAGCGGTGAGGCCAGCGGCATTCACGACCAGCGAGGCAATGGCGGCCGGTTCCGCTTCGCCCCCGATATGCACGCCCCACCCGTCGCGGCGGCGCGAAAGCCCGGTGACGCGGCTCTGGCGCGCGAACTGGGCGCCGCAATCCTCCGCCTCCCCAAGCAGCGATTGCATATAGGCATGCGAATCGATGATGCCGGTCGAGGGGGACAGCAATGCCTCATGACAGCCGAGCATTGGCTCGAGCGATCGCACCTCTTGCGCATCCAGCCGCCGCAGGTCGGTGACCCCCGCCCCCTCGGCGGCGGCCAGGATCGCGTCCAATGCAGCGGTTTGCCCCGGGGTCGCCGCAAAGATCAGCTTGCCGCATTGCCTGCAGGGAAGGTCGCGCGCGTAACAATAGTCATAAAGCAGCTTTTTGCCACGGACACACAGTTCCGCTTTCAGCGATTCAATGGGATAATAGATGCCGGCATGAATGACCTCACTGTTCCTGGCACTCGTCCAGGTACCGAAATCCGCCTCTCCATCCACGATGACGGTTTCCAGCCCCAGGCGCGCAAATCTGCGGGCTACAGCCAGTCCAACCACGCCCGCGCCAATGACGGCTGCACCAATCCGTGTCACCGAGCCGCCCCCTGTGCCATGCCCCTCAACTCCTAGCCCGAAATAGCCATTGGGCTGAATGGGAGAACTAGCATATCACTAAAATTATAGAAGTATCCGGATGGATAGTTCCGCAGCTCAAACGAAAGAGCATATGGAACCTATAGATATCCAGCGCGGTTACCGCCAAAAACCACGGGTCTCATGAAGGGGTGAATATGGCAACCATCTGTGCCGTGGTGTTGACTTATAACCGCATGGATCTTCTCGATTCTTGCCTGCACGCTATTGTTGCGCAGACGCATCAATGCGACCGCATCGTCGTTATTGACAATGCAAGCACTGACGGAACATTTGGAATGCTCGCCGAAAAATGGGCGGACCGGGTAGAGGTCTACTCCCTGCCCCGGAACATCGGGGCAGCCGGCGGCTTCAACATGGGCATGCGCATTGCGTACCGGACGGGGGCGGACTCAATCTGGGTGATGGATGACGATGTCATTCCCGAACCCGATGCGCTGGAAAGGCTGATCGCCGCCAATCGCATTCTGACCGATCGCGAGATTTCGGCGCCCTTTGTCATCTCCACCGCCCGCACCCCGCGCGGCCATGTGACCAATGTGCCCGATGTAGCGAACCGGCGGAATGCGCTTTCCTATCAAGCCTGGCCGGAATTCCTGGAGCACAGGATGGTGCCGGTGCGCCGGGCGACCTTTGTTTCGATCCTGCTGCCCCGCCGGACGCTGGCGCGCTTTGGCCTGCCCTTTGCCTCCATGTTCATCTGGGGCGAAGACACCGAATTCACGCTGCGCATAACCGCCAGCCAGCCCGGCTATATCGTGGGCGACAGCCGCTGTCTCCATGTGCGCCAGATGGACGGAAATCCTGATATTCGCACGGAAAATAATCCGGTGCGGGTCGGCTGGCATTAT
>DATEFI010000043.1:0-9986 GCA_035280705.1 Rhizorhapis sp.
GAACCGGAATGTCTCCTAAAAATTCCTTGATTGCCGTGATTTCCGAGCTGCCGGACGATTCCATCTGAAATCCCTCTAAAGCAGCCGGGCCCATGAGGCGATATGGCCTGCAATCCGGAACGAACCGACTTCGATCCCGCCCGTTTCAAAGGGCAGCCTACAGCGATCAGGCTGAAGCTGCGTCTCGATTTCCTTCGGTGAATGGCTGAAACCAAGGCCCGTTGCCTTCAGGCAAGCCTCCTTGCGGGTCCAGCCCCACAGGAACAGAAGGCTTGCTTGCTCCTCATTCGAGGCGGCCCGCAGCATCTGCAATTCCGAGGCGGTGAAAAGCTCCCCGGCGATTGCCGATGCGTCTGGAATGATCCGCTGCTGCTCGATATCGACGCCCAGTTCATCGGCAGACCCGATACCGATCAGGGCGACTCTGTGGGCATAGCTCAGCCCGAAACCCATTTGGCCCTGCGCCAAAGCCGGTTTTCCGTGCGGTCCCTTCACAAAGCAGACCTGCTCAGGCGCAATGCCCAAGCGTGCCCCAAGCAGCTCCCGCAGCGCCGCATGAGCCGAGAGGTACCGGTGCCTGTCCCAACGAAAGCGGAAACGTTCCGCACGCCGCGTCTCCTCTGCGGAAAGCCAGGCCAGGCAGCGCTGGTCCAGCTGCAGGGAGAGGTCGAGCAGCCATAATGTCATTGGCGCCGTTACCCTGAGAGGAACAAGGGTGTCCAACCTCATCGAGGGTCCGGCAAAATCTGTGGTTCCGAAGCCTCTCCCTTCAATAGGGCCGAATGCCGGACAAAATCCTCCAGTAGCCGCTGCGGATCGCTATCGGCCAGCGCCTGCACCCGCCTGCGCAACCGCCACAGGAGGTGCGCCAGAATCCAGCACAGATCGGCCGCGATCGCATAGAGGCGGCCATGATTCTTCAGGAAATAGTGCCGCCGGGATTCGAACCAGTAGGCCGGCATCCGGCGGATCACCCGGTCCTTGCCGGTTACGCCCGTGCTTTGCCCGGCGATGTGGAGGACCCGCGCCTGCGGCACATACCAGCATTCCCAGCCCGCGCGTTGTGCCTGCAGGCAAAAGTCAGTTTCCTCATAATAGAGGAAATAACGCTCATCCATTGCGCCGAGCGCGTCGAACAGATCCCGCCGGATCATCATGCTCGCGCCCGATACCCAGTCCACCGGCTCGGCCTCGCTTCCCATTTCCTGCACCGCCGCATGGCCGCGCAGCAAACGGCTCACCGGGCCCAGACGCGCGCCGCGCTCTATCTCGCCCAGCAACGAAGGAAAGCGGAAAGCATAGGGCCAGGGGCGGCCATCGCGGTCTTCGAGCAGGGTACCGGCGATGCCCGTTCCTGGATGGGCGCGCATGAACTCAATGAGCGCCTTCATCGCGCCGGGCCGGGCGCGCGTGTCGGGATTGAGCAGCCAAACAAGATCCGCGGGGCCGCGAACCGCCCGGTCGGCTGCGACCGCGCGATTGTTCCCCTGAGCAAATCCGCCATTGGTGGGAGAAACAACCAGCCGCGCCCAGCGTGACCAGCCCCTCTTCCTGATCGCGAAGTCGATGCGGTGGCAGCTATTGTCGCCCGACGCATTGTCAACCACCACGACCCGCGCCCTGGGATGCGCCTTAATCTCCTCTGCAAGACTGGCAAGGCAGTCCACTACCAGGGCCGCCGTGCGGTAGTTCACGATCGCCACAAGGACCGAGGGCTCACATTCCGAAGCACTCATGGCGCGATCAGTTCGGGCATGGCCTTCAGTGGCGCCTTTGCTGCCTCAGCTACTATCTCGCCCGGTAATGAAGCCGGCAAAAGCCGCCGCTCCAGGGCTGCGTCAATGGCTTCCTGAATCGCCCGGGCCAGCACCCGCACATTGGGTTCCTGGAGCGTGCTGGTGTGCCCGCCGGGCACCTCGACCAGCATTACCGGCTCAGCCACCCTTTTGCCCCAGCCCATGATGCAGTCGCTGAACTGAAGGCTGAAAGGCGCATCGTCCGGCGCTCCCGTCCCCTGGGTCGCCTTGTAAAGCACTACGCTGCAGTCGCTCAGCAGCCCCTGGGGACGGTGACGGCGATGCGCGACCTGATAAAGCTCAAGAAAGGAGAGAGTGGGCGTCCGCGCCGCTCCATCCGACGCGCTGCGCATCCGTTCCACTTCCCGGTGATGCCGCAGCCGGTCTAGCCGGGAGGTGAGTTCATAGGCGATGACATTTGCCATCTTCCGCCCAAGGACAAGCGGCACCGTCAGGGCTTCAGCCGCAGTTGCACCCCTGAAGCTTAGCGCATCCCGCAAGCGGCGGAGCCGCGCCAGCGTCACCTGGAACGGCCGCTCCGCCGCTTCCACATCGGCCGCATCGATGATCCCTACGAAGCGTACATCCTGTCCGCTGTCCTGAAGCTGCCGCGCCATTTCAAAGGCAATCACGCCGCCCGCGCAGAGCCCCGCCAGCAAATAGGGACCTTCGGCCTGGACGGCACGGATCCGCGCGACATAGGCGCTCGCCATCTCATCGATGCGGGTATGTGCATAGGACCCGTCGGCGCGCATTTCAGGCTGCAGGCCATAGACATGATGCTGCTTGTCGAGCAGCAGCGCCATGCTGCGGTAGAGCAGCGTTTCGCCAAGGCCGTCATGCACCAGGAAAAGGGGTGGCTTGCCCTTGCCCGGGCGGAGGGAGACAAGGCCCGGCACGGCGTTTGCCTGAGTGCCGGAAATAACTTCCGCTTGTCCTTCTTCTGCGGCTGGGGGTTCGATCAGGGCCGCAAGCTGCGCAAGAGTGGGCGCTTCGACAAGGGCCGTCAAGGGCAGCGCCTTTCCGCTCTGCTTGCGCAGCCGGTTGATGAACTGGACCGCCAGCAACGAATGGCCGCCAAGGTCGAAAAAATCGTCGCCGCGCTTCACTTGTGCCACGCCCAGCATCTCCGACCAGAGTTCAGCGATCATCCGTTCCGCCGAAGTCCTTGGGGCGTCCTTGCCCTCCAACTGTCTCGAAAGCGCTTCTCCGCCCTGCTGCGCCCGCTTCGGCGCCCGCAACTTCGCGACAACGGAATTCAGATCAAGCGGTGAAACAATGATGTGCGGCCCGGCGCGCGCGCTCAGGACATGCTCGACAACCGCCATGCCCTCGGCAGGCAAAAGGCCCTGGGCATTATCAGCGGCAAGAGGGCGATGGGTGAGGCCGCGGCCTCTCCCGCTTTCTGCGTTGCCGATCATCGCGCCGCCATTCACCCGCATCATGGTGAAGCCGCTGATCTCCGCCAGCACCTGCCCTTCTGGCGTGGCAATGGCGATGTCGAAGATGGCCGTGGAGGTAGGCTCACCACCCCGGTAGCGGATATGGCTGACCACCCGGGCTGGCAAAGGCGCGAACAGGCGAGCCCGGCCATAGGAGGCAGGGGCATAGAATTCAGTAGCAACATCGCAGGCGGGAATCAGCATTTGCGCCCCGGCCGTCGCGAAATCCAGCAGGGCGGGGTGCAGGTGGATGTGCTCCAGATCGCGCCCGAAGCTTTCCGGCAGGCACAGTTCGATCAGCGCCTCCCCATTGCCGACATGAAGCGCGTCCACATTGTCCCATCGTCCGCCGAGCTTCAGATGCGCTGCGCTTGGCATCGCCTCAGTGCCCCGCCGTTCCTCGGGACAGCGCCGCAAAATCGCCTGACGGTCCAGCTTTCCCGCCGCTCCCTGCTCGGCCGCTGAGACATAGCCACGCGCATGTTCCACCCAATCGCCTTCATCGGGCGAACCAGCAGGGCGTCCGAGCAGAGCGAAGCGCCAGACATTCCCGCCCTCATGACGAAGATCGGCGCGCATTTCGCGGCTTTCGCCATCCGCGACTGCAAAGGGCGTCAGAAACAAGAGCTCGCGTATTTCGACAGGTCCCGCCCCCATGTCCCGAAAGGCGGCGCGCGCAATCTCGACATAGCCTGACCCCGGAATAAGCGCCTGTCCGCAAGCCAGCCGGTGCTCGTCGAGAAGCCAGCGCGTCTCAGGCGCATAGCATGCCTCATAGACGCGCCGGTCCCGGGATTTGAGCAGCAGCCGGTCGATGAGCGGATGGTCCACCGCTACGCCTTGCGCCGGGTCAATCCGGTCCTGCTGATCGGCGACCCCTGTCAGAGCCGCTGCCATGCCGACTTCCCGCCATTGGCTCCAGCCGACCGAGATCACCGCAGTCGCTCCGCTCTCCCGCTTCGCCTTGGCAAAGGCGTCAAGGAAGGCATTGGCTGCGGCATAGTCGACCTGCCCTGCAATACCGGCAATGGCGCTGATCGAGGAAAAGAGCATGATGAAGTCGGGCTGATGCCCCGCGAGCGCGGCATCCAGCGCGAACGTGCCCTGCAGCTTGGGCGCAAGCACTTTTGCCGCATCCGCTTTCGTCTTCAATTGGATGGGGCCATCGTCGAGAATGCCCGCTGTGTGGAAAACGCCGTGAATCTGCCCGAACCGGCTCCGCACCGCGGCGACAGCGCCGCGCATGGCCCGGAAGTCGGCTGTATCGGCCGTCAGTATCATGACCTCCGCGCCCTTGGCTTCGAGCGACTGGATCTCCCTGATGCGTCGGCTGGTGACATCGCCGGGCGAGTGCTCCGCGAGATAGGCGGTCCAGCCCTCGCGAGGCGGCAGCGGGGACTTCCCCACAAGCGCCAGCCGCGCTCCAAAGGCATCGCTCAAATGCCGCGCCAGCGTAAGGCCAATGCCGCCAAGACCGCCCGTAATCAGATAAGTGCCGCCCGGCCGCAGCCTGGTCGGGGAATGCGACACGGACGGAAGGGACATGGCCTGCATCTGCTCGGTCCAGCGCTGCTCATTGCGATAGGCGACCCCTTCCGCCAATTCGTCCGCAGACAGCTCCGCTGCCAACGCCTCGACAAGATGACTTCCCGCCAATGAACCAGCCGGTGACAGGTCAAGGTCGACGCTGCAAAGGGACAGGTTGGGATATTCGTGCGGAATGACGCGGCATGCGCCCAGTGCCGTTGCCTTTGCCGGAACGCGCCCGCCCTCATCCAGCACGCGCTGCATCCTGTCGGTGATGAGCGCCATTCGGATGGGCTGGTCGATCCCTTCTTCCCCCAGCGCCTGCGCCAGATGCAGGAGGCTGTAAAAGCCTCGCTCCAGGATGCGCTCCACGCCTTTGGACGACGCCAGGCTCCGGCTCGCCCCATTCACCAGCCACAAATGATAGATGTGCTGAGGCACAAAGCCGATGGTCTGGAGAAGAGCCCGATAGTCCTCCGCAAAGGCCGGGCGCATCTGATAGGCATCAAGGCCCTCCAGCTTGAAAACCGATCCCCGGCGCACGGTCGCCACCCGGCTGCCTTCGGCGCGCAGGCGGCGCACCAGCGCTTCGCCGAGGCCGCAATCGTCAAGGAAGACCAGCGCCGTAGCTGGCGGCTCGCCCCGTCCAAGACGCGGCGTCCTTTGCCAGACAGGCTCGTAGAGCCATTGGCCAGGATCATCGCTCTGGCCGCCGCTGCTGTCGCCATGACTCGCCACGCGCAAGCCGTCCTTGCCCGGCTCTATCCAGTGCCGCTGCCTTTCGAACCTGTATGTGGGAAGCGGCACGCGCCGGCGCCGCTCGCCTTCCCAAAACTGCCCCCAGGACACCGGGACCCCCACTGCCCAGAGCCGCCCCAGCACGTTCAGCATATAGGCGAGGTCATCGGCCCGCTCGTCGGGATGGCGCAGCGAGTTGAACACCGGCTGGTCGGGCGAGCGGGAAGGATGCTGCCGCGCAAGGCTCGCCAATGTCCGTCCCGGCCCGACTTCCAGCAGCACCTGCTTCCGCTCGGACAGCAGCAGCTGCAATCCATCCGAGAAGCGAACCGTGCCCCGCAGATGCCGCACCCAATAATCCGGGTCGGTGGCTTCGGCCGCGCTGATCCAGGTGCCGGTGAGGCAAGAGATGAATGGAATGGCAGGCGCATTCATGCCGACGCTCTGCACCAGCTCCCGGAAGGGACCGAGAATGGGCTCCAGCATTTCCGAATGGGCGGCGACCGAGATCTGCACCTCCTGCGCCTCGATTTCACGTTCGGCGAGCGCCGCCTTCAACCGTGCGATCGCTTCGACTGGGCCGGATGCCACGCTGAGCTGCGGCCCATTGACCGCTGCGATGGATAGCCCCGGCTCCAGCAAAGGCCGCAGCTCCTCCTCCGCCAGAGGGACGCTCAGCATCCGTCCTTCGGGAAGCGTCTCGAACAGCCTTCCCCTGCCGCTGGCTAGCTTCAGTACCGAGGAGAGATCGAACACGCCCGCCAGATGGGCCGCAACATATTCGCCCATGCTGTGCCCCAGCATGGCCGCAGGCTCGATACCCCAGGACATCCAGAGCCGCGCCAGCGCATATTGCACGGTGAAAAGAGCGGGCAGGGCGATCGAGGGTCGGTTCAGCGCCTCCCGCGCAATTGCTTCATCCCTTCCTGCCGGAAACAGGAACGGCCTTATGTCGACGCCGCAGCTTGCCGAAAGGATGGTGAGGCATTCATCGGCCGCCTGCCGGAACACGTCTTCTGATTGGTAGAGGCCAAGCGCCATATTGGGATATTGCGCGCCGCCCCCTGCAAACAGGAAGGCGGTGCCACGCTCCCGCTGCTTGCATTCCTGCGTGAAGCCGCCCTCGATTGCCGCAGCGGCTTCGGCGGCATCCGAAGCGACGGCGATGCGGCGGTGGCGGAGGGCCTTCCGGCCCACCTGCAGCGTGAAGGCGGTGTCGGCCAGTTCCTGATCGGGATGTGCCCGCAGATGGTCGGCGAGCGCGGCCGCATTGGCTTCAAGTGCTGCCTCGGTTGCCGCCGACAGCACCAGCAATTGCTGCGGCCGCGACGGACCGCCAGCAGGCAGAGGAGGGGCCTCCTGCAGGATAACATGGCTGTTGGTGCCGCCCACGCCCAGCGAGCTTACCCCCGCCCGCCGGGGCCATTGCCCCCGCCGCTCCCAGGGCCGAAGCGCGCTGTTCACAAAAAACGGGCTGCGCGCGAATTCGCAGGCGGGATTGGGTTCCGCAAAATTCAGGCTGGGCGGAATTTCCCCTTGCGAAAGGGCCATCGCCACCTTGATGAAGCTCGCCACCCCGGCCGCCGTGTCGGTATGTCCGATATTCGGCTTGACCGAACCAAGCGCGCAGTAGTTGGTCGCGTCGCTGTCCTGCCGGAACGCCTGGGTCAGCGCCGCCACTTCGATCGGATCGCCGACCGGCGTACCTGTTCCATGCGCTTCGACATAGGTGATGGTGTCGGCGGTGACACCACTGATGCTGAGCGCCTCGCTGATCACCTTGGCCTGCCCGTCGACGCTTGGCGCGAGGTAACTGACCTTACCGACGCCGTCATTGTTGACGGCCGAGCCTTTCACTACTGCATAGACATGATCGCCGTCCGCCAATGCGTCGCGCAAGCGCCGCAGCACGACCACGCCGGCCCCGCTGCCAAAGATCGTGCCCGCCGCGTCCGCATCGAAGGCGCGGCAATGGCCGTCGGGCGATAATATCTCGCCCTCTTCGAAGAGATAGCCTTGCCGGTGCGGCAATTCGATGGTCACGCCCCCGGCAAGCGCCATGTCGCTTTCGCCATTGAGCAGGCTCTGCACTGCCATGTGAATGGCGACGAGGGAGGTGGAACAGGCCGTCTGCACATTGACGCTCGGTCCCTTGAGATCGAGCAGGTAGGACGCTCTCGTCGTCAGGAAATCCTTGTCGTTTCCTGTGTGCCGCAGCAGGAAGAAACCGACATTGTGCAGCAGCTCCGGGTTGGTCAGCAGATTATAGGGCAGATAGGCATTATGGCCCGAGCCCGCGAATATGCCGATGGCTCCCGCGAAGCGTTCCGGCACATGCCCCGCATCCTCCAGCGCCGCCCAGGCGCATTGCAGGAAATGGCGGTGTTGCGGATCCATGATTGCCGCATCGCGGGGACTAAGGCCGAAGAGGGTGGCGTCGAACATCTCCATATCAGGCAAGGGCGCGCCCGCCCTCACATAGTTGGACCGCCTGAATATCCGCTCATCGACGCCCGCAGCTTTCAGTTCCTCGTCGGTCAAGCGGGTGACCGCCTCCACCCCCTCCCTCAGATTGCGCCAATATTCCTGCAGATCGGATGCACCCGCAAAGCGGCAGGCCATGCCGACAATGGCGATGTCCGAATCAAGATCGGGTTGGCCGGGTCCGCCATTGAAGTCAGGATTGGACTGATACATGGCGTCACCTCCCCTCGCCCAAAGCGACGGGAACACGTCCCGCGATCCGGCGCTGCAATGCTGCCCGCCGTCCCTCCGCGCGGCTCTGGCCCTCTTCGGCAGCCTTGCCTACGTTGTCCGCGCCCGACAGATGCGCGCTCAGCGACTGGACGGTGGGAAAGCGGAAGATGTCGGTGATCGGCAGCTCGCGGCGAAGCTCCGTCCGCAGCCGCCGGTGCATCTGCACGGCGAGCAGGGAATGACCGCCAAGGTCGAAGAAATTGTCGCGGGTGCCGACCTGGGAAAGCTTCAACACGTCACACCAGATGGCGGCGATCCGTTCCTCCATTCCGCCTGCGGGCGCCACGAAATTTTCGGTGATGGAGGCAATGGCAACCGGCTCCAGCGCAGGCAGGGCGTTCCGGTCTATCTTCCCGTTGGGCGTCTTGGGCAGCCGGGCAAGCGGGATGATGTGTGCGGGGACCATGAAATCGGGCAGGCGGGCTTTTAGCGTCTCCCGGATGTCCGCCATCAGTTCGGGGGCGAGCTCAGGCGCGACATAGGCAAGGAGCTGCTTGTCGCCCGCCTCATCCTCACGCGCTACGACCACGGCTTCCTGCACCTGCGCATGACTGGCAAGCGCCGTCTCGATCTCGCCCAGTTCGATGCGATAGCCGCGCACCTTCACCTGATGATCGAGGCGGCCAAGGAACTCGAGAGCGCCGTCCGCCCGCCGCCGTCCCAGATCGCCCGTCCGGTAGGCGCGCTCGCCCGGACGCAGCGGATCGGCAATGAAGCGCTCGGCGGTAAGGCTCGGGCGGTCGAGATAGCCCCGGACAACGCCGTGCCCGCCAATGACGATTTCGCCAGGGACTCCCGGCGGCAGCGGCTGCTGGCGGCTGTCGAGGATATAGACATGCTGGTTGGCGAGCGGCTTGCCCAGCGGCACTGCCCCCTCCGCGCCGTCCAGCACATGCGTTGCCGACCAGATTGTGGTTTCGGTCGGACCATACATGTTGGTGACCGTGCCGCTGACGAGACCGCTTAGCTCCCGCGCCAGATCCGGCGGAAAGGCTTCGCCCCCGATCATCAGATGCTTCAATGCCGCAATCGGCTTCCTTGCATACGGATCAGCCAGCAGCAGGCGCATCATCGAAGGCGTGCACTGCAGATGGGTGACGTCATGGCGTTCCATCAGCGCCGGCAGCGGCTCCTCGCTCCGGGCGCGCTGACCCGCCGAAGCCTTCAGCCGCACTTCGTTGAGATAGGGGAGGTGCGCCAGCACCGCATCCGCCGAGACGCCGAAATCGATGAGGCAAGCAATCTCGTCCACGCCCGCCGCACGGACCCGCTCCACCATCGCCATGCAGCTTTCGGGCGTCCCGAACAGCCCGCTCGTCTCATAATAACGGTCGAAGGCAAAGGAGAGCAGCATCTCCATGTCCGCCGGGGACAGCGCCTCCAGCGCGTCCTGCCCGGCCAGTTCGTTCATGCCGGGCCGCCGCTTGAATGCTGGAAAGGCCCAGGCATATTGCTTCACAAGGCTGGTTGCCGTGCGCAAATAGGCGATCATCGGCTCGCGCACGGTCTCCCGCACCTTTTCGGCGTCGGGTCCGGCAAAGCTGTGCAGCATCAGCGTCACATGTCCGTCACCCGCATGTCCCGCCTCCCGGCGCGCGGAGCGATAGGCGGCGAGCTTTTCGGACAGTTCCTCCAGCGTCTGCCCCAGAAGGTGCGTCAATATGCCAGCGCCCGCCCGGCCCGCCGCCGCAAAGGTTTCCACATTGCCGGCAGAGGTGATCCAGAA
>DATEFI010000044.1:0-2254 GCA_035280705.1 Rhizorhapis sp.
ATCCGTGGCGCAAAGTTTCGGGATCGAAGTGCCGATCTCTGCGGCGGCGCGCATGACAGTGCTGCCAGCAGGGACAGTAACGCTCTGCCCATCGATGGTCAGCGTCACCGGCAGGTTCGAACCAGAGGCCGGCGTCCCGAAATCCGCCTGTTTGCTGTATGTCATACACTCAGTCCCCGTTGCGCCTTGAACTGCGCATAATCGTCTTGCGTATTCAGATTGGAAAAGGCGATGTCCGTTTCGACTTCACGCGCTCCGCTCTGTTCGATCCATCCGCGCATGTCGCGGCGGGGCTGGGCCTTCAGCCAGTGGTCGAGCAGCGAAGCCATGTTAGCGGGCCAGAAGCCAAAAAGCGGCTGATCCTTGATGACCGCGGCCTTATAACCCAGCAGCCCGGCAAGGCGTTCCGGCACCGGCAGCGTGTCGCACCCCGCCGTCAGCACTGCATCGAATCCTTGCTCCTGCGCATGGTGAAGCGCGGCGCAGATACCCCCCAAGGGTCCTTGTCCGGGTTCCGGCTGGTCCGTGAGCATGATCATGTCCGGCCATTCCCGTCCGCACATGACAAGCTTCTCGACCTGCGGCTCCAGCCCTTCGATCACATGTGCGGCAAGCGGGCGGCCATCGACAGGCGCAACCGCCTTGTCGCTGCCGAACCGGCGCGATTGCCCACCGGCGATGATGGCGCCGAGGAGTCTCACCGCGACATTCCGTTACGGTGTGAACTGGCAGTCACTCCGCAGCCTCCTCGTGCCGTTCGAGGCCGAAATCCTCCGGGAAATGGGTGATGGCACTCATGACCGGATAGGGCGTGAAACCTCCCAGCGCGCACAGCGAGCCATATTTCATGGTTTCGCAAAGATCAGCAATGAGGTCGAGTTCGGCCGCGGCGCTGCGGACGCCGCCCTTGGCATTGTGAATCTGCGGCAGCGCCTCTACCCGGTCAGAATCTTTGCGCCCGCCCGCGCGCAGGCGGTCGAGCGTTTCCACACCACGTATCGAGCCGAGGCGGCAGGGCGTGCATTTGCCGCAGCTTTCGGCAGCGCAGAACTCCATCGCGAACCGCGCTTGCGCCAGCATGTCCACACTGTCGTCAAAGATCACGATGCCGCCATGGCCAATAAGTCCATCCCTGGCGGCAAAAGCCTCATAGTCGAACGGCGTATCGAACAGCGCAGGCGGGAAATAGGCGCCCAAGGGTCCGCCGACCTGCACCGCGCGAACGGGACGCCCGCTCTCCGTACCGCCGCCAATATCTTTGACGATCTCGCCCAGCGTCAGGCCGAAGCCAGTCTCATAAAGCCCGCCATGCTTCACATTTCCGGCGATCTGCAGCGGCATGGTGCCGCGCGACTGGCCCATGCCATAATCGGCATAGGCTTTTGCGCCTTCGGAAAGGATGAAGGGGATGGCGGCAAGGGTCAGTACATTGTTCACCACCGTCGGCTTGCCGAACAGACCCTCGATCGCGGGCAGCGGCGGCTTCGCGCGAACCTCTCCGCGCTTGCCCTCAAGCGAGCTCAAGAGGGAGGTTTCCTCGCCGCAGACATAGGCCCCGGCGCCGACGCGCACTTCCACGTCGAACGGCGCAATGATCGCGCGGCATTTCGCGATGGCTTCGTTGAGCTTGCGGATCGCGTGGGGATATTCGGAACGGACGTAGACATAGCCTTTATCCGCGCCAACGGCATATCCGGCAATCGCCATGCCTTCGATAAGGCAATAGGGATCGCCCTCCATCAGCATGCGATCGGCGAAGGTGCCGCTGTCTCCCTCATCGGCGTTGCAGACGATATATTTCTGAGCTGCGGGCGCATTTGCGACGGTGCGCCATTTGATGCCCGCCGGGAAACCCGCTCCTCCACGCCCGCGCAGCCCGGATTGCGTGACTTCCTCAATGACTGCCTCAGCGGTCATGCTGCGGGCCTGGTTCAGGCCCTTCCAGCCGTCCGTGGCTTCATAATCCTCAAGGCTGGTCGGTCGTGTCTTGCCCGCGCGGGCGAAGGTGAGGCGCGTCTGCGAGGCGATGAAGGGGTGTTCGGCGACGTCACCTATATGAAGCTCGTCAACCGCGCCTTGACCGGCATGATGGTGATTGGCCACAAGACGCTCGACATCACTCGCTTTGACCGGGCCATAGCCGGTCCGGCCCTCGCCACTGTCGATCTCCACCAGCGGTTCCAGCCAGTGCATGCCCCAGCTTGACGTGCGGATGATTTCCGCACCCGGCGCCGCCTTTGCAAAGGCCGCGGCG
>DATEFI010000045.1:0-4154 GCA_035280705.1 Rhizorhapis sp.
TCAAGGGGACCTGGCCCGGCATTCCGCATCACATGATCCTGCTCGGTCCGCGCTACAAGGGCCTGCTCAAGGACATTTACGAGCATGGCGTACTCGCGCGGGACTTCTCGCTTTACTTGCATCATCCGACCGTGACCGATCCCGGCCTGGCCCCTGAGGGGCACTCCACCTTCTATGCGCTGGCACCCGTTCCGCATCTTGGCAAGCTGCCCATCGACTGGCAACAGATGGGCCCGATTTATCAGGAGCGGATTCTGGATGAGATCGAGCGGCGGCTGATCCCTGACATTCGCTCCCGCCTCGTCACCAGTTTTCACTACGCTCCGCCCGATTTTGCGCAGGACCTCAATGCCCATCTGGGCAACGCCTTTTCCCTGGAGCCGATATTGTCGCAAAGCGCCTGGTTCCGCACGCACAACCGGGACGATATGATCCACAATCTCTATTTTGTCGGCGCAGGCACCCATCCCGGAGCCGGTATCCCGGGCGTGGTGGCTAGCGCTAAGGCAACCGCGGGGCTGATGATCGAAGATCTGCGGCTGTAACTGCCCCGCCGGCGCCGCGGGGCCCACTGAACCTTTCTTCGTCCCTGCACCCGCAAGGACGGCCCGTTCATTTGTCCAGAATGTCCCTTGCCCTGCCGGACAGCCGCTGCACCGCGGCGTCATGAATGGCTGGCGCGCAGCACAGCACGCCGAAAGCCGTGGGATGTTCCCTGTTGAACCGCAATTGCTGCCCCAGCGCGTCGGTCACATGAGCGCCTGCCTCTTGGGCGATCAGCATGGCGGCGGCAATGTCCCACTCATTGCCCCAGCGGATCGTCGCCACCAGGTCCGCCTCATCGGCAGCCACCATGGCCATGCGAAGCGCAATGCTATTGGGCTTGTGAACAGCGGTCAGATCGCGGTCCGCCTTCGGCAATTGGTCGGCGGGCACCCGCGCACCGGCGAGCGCCGAACGGCGGCTTGCGATCAGGGGCACGTCATTGCGCCAAGCCCCTGCGCCCCGCCGCGCGGTCCACAGCTCCTGCCGCGCAGGCGCCGCCAGCAGCCCGAGCACAGGCTCCCCATGCTCCACCAAGGCCACTGAAACCGCCCATCCGGGCCGGCCGCGCAGATAATCCCGTGTGCCGTCAATGGGATCGACCAGCCAGATGCGGTCATGTTCAAGCCGCACCAGATCATCCGCGGTTTCCTCCGAAAGCCAGGCGGCATCGGGATCGATCGCGCTGAGCCGCTCCCGCAGCAGCCGGTCCGCCGCCAGATCGACTTCGCAGACGAGCTGCCCCGGCGACTTCTCCCAGTTTTTGACCTGAGACTCCCCCGGCTGCCACAGGGCCATCGCCATGTCCGCCGCTTCCTTGACGGCGGCGGCAACCTGGTCGAGCAGCGGGTCAGCCACCCGCGACCGTCATTCCATCGATGCGAAGCGTCGGCACGTTCACGCCGTAGCGGAATTCCAGATCAGCGGCGGCAGTCAGGTTCGCGAACATGTCAAGCAGGCTGCCCGCGATGGTGATCTCCGCCACTGCCGGTCCAGTGGCGCCATTTTCAATCAGGAAGCCCGACGCGCCCCGGCTATAGTCGCCGGTCACCATGTTGACGCCCATGCCGATCAATTCGGTCACATAGATGCCGCGCTTCACATCGGCCATCAGCTCGCCGGGCGTCATGGAGCCTGGCTCAAGATGGACATTTGTGGCGCTGGCTCCTGGCGCGCCGCCTGTCCCGCGCGTGGCATGCCCCGTCGGCTGCAGGCCCAGTTGCCGGGCCGAAGCGCTATCAAGCAACCAGCCCGTCAGCACGCCATTTTCGATCAGATGCGCCGGTTTCGTCGGCAGCCCTTCCCCGTCGAAGGGCCGGGAGCGCAGTCCCCGCATCCGCACGGGATCGTCAATGATATTGATGCCCTCGCCGAAAATGCGCTCCCCAAGCCTTTCGAGCAGGAAGCTCGCCTTGCGAGTAATCGCGGAACCGACAATTCCGCCGATCAGATGCCCGACCAGGCTGGATCCCACCCGCGGATCGAAGATCACCGGCATCTGGCCGCTTTCGATCTTGATCGGGTCCAGCCGGGCAACCGCCCGCTGACCGGCGCGATGTCCTATGCTGTCGGCCTGTTCCAGATCGGCAAGATGCCGCACGCTGTGGCTGGCATAGTCCCGTTGCATCCGCGAACCTTCGCCCGCAAGGACGCTGGCATAGCAGCTATGCGACGTACCGGCATAGCTGCCGGAAAAGCCGTGGCTCGTCGCCAGCGCGATGTGGCTGCGTCCGGCACTTGCGCCCGCGCCCTCGCTGTTGGTTACGCCCATGACGCTTCTCGCTGCGTCCTCGGCGATCAGGGCACGTTCCTTGAGATGGGCGGGCTCTGGGTCCTCATCGTCCGCGAGTTCAAGGCCATTGACCTTCCTGCGCAGCAGCAATTCTTCCGGGGCGAGCCCCGCAAACCGATCCTCCGGCGCCTCCCGCGCCATGGCGAGCGCCCGCTCCGCCAGCCTTGAAAGGGCCTCGGCGGACATGTCGGAGGAAGAGACCGTGGCGGACCGCTGGCCAGAAAAGACGCGAAGGCCGATTTCTTCGCCCTCTGACCGCTCCACATCCTCCAGGACGCCAAGGCGCATCTGCACCTGGGTGGACGCGTCGCAAACATAAATGGCGTCGGCGGCATCAGCGCCTATAGCGCGCGCCATTTCAACAATCTGTTCGGCGCGCTGCTGGGCTTCTTCTAGGCTGAGCATGAAAGTGCCCTAGTCCCGAAAGGGGCCGACGTCAAAGCCTGTATTCGGAAGCCGGCAATGGCAGCGAGGGCCGGCCCTAGCGGTCCCGCCGCCCGAGCAGCCGGAGCCGCAGCGCGTTCAACTTGATGAAGCCCGCAGCATCCCGCTGGTCATACGCGCCCGCATCATCCTCGAAGGTCACGACCTTCTCGCTGTAGAGCGAATGGGGCGACTTGCGGCCGACCACATAGACGCCGCCCTTGTACAGCTTCAGGCGCACCGTGCCGGTCACCTTTTCCTGGCTGTAGTCGATCGCGGCCTGAAGCATCTCCCGCTCCGGCGAGAACCAGAAGCCGTTGTAGATGAGCTCGGCATAGCGCGGGGCAAGCTCGTCCTTGAGATGAGCGGCGCCGCGGTCGAGCGTAAGCTGCTCGATGCCGCGATGGGCAAGGTGATAGATGGTGCCGCCCGGCGTTTCGTACATGCCGCGCGACTTCATGCCGACGAAGCGGTTCTCGACCAGATCGAGCCGCCCGATGCCATGCTTCCTGCCATAGCCATTGAGCGTTTCGAGCAGCGTCGCGGGGCTCATTGCCTCGCCATTGATGGCGACGCCGTCGCCACGCTCGAAGTCGATGGTGATGAATTCCGGCTGGTCGGGCGCGTCCTCCGGGTTGACCGTGCGCGAATAGACATAGTCCGGCACCTCCTCCCACGGATCCTCCAGCACCTTCCCTTCGGACGAGGTGTGAAGCATGTTCGCGTCGGTCGAAAAGGGACTCTCGCCGCGCTTGTCACGGGGGATGGGGATCTGATGCTTTTCGGCAAATTCGATGAGGCGGGTGCGGCTGGTCAGGTCCCATTCGCGCCAGGGCGCGATGACCTTGATGTCGGGCTGCAGCGCATAATAGCCAAGCTCGAAACGGACCTGATCATTGCCCTTGCCGGTCGCGCCATGGCTGACCGCGTCGGCATTGACTTGTTTCGCGATTTCG
This sequence comes from Rhizorhapis sp., assembly GCA_035280705.1. Lineage (GTDB taxonomy): Bacteria > Pseudomonadota > Alphaproteobacteria > Sphingomonadales > Sphingomonadaceae > Rhizorhapis. The sequence continues at coordinate 3,715 of DATEFI010000045.1, forward strand.
ATCTGCCGCTTGGCAATAAGCGGCCGAGCGATGGACGTGCCGAGCAGATACAGCCCCTCATAAAGCGCATTGGCGCGCATCATCGGGAAGACATACTCGCTGACGAACTCCTCGCGGAGATCATCGATGAAGATATGCTCTTCCTTGACGCCCATCAGGCGCGCCTTCGCCCGTGCCGGCTCCAGTTCCTCGCCTTGTCCCAGGTCAGCGGTGAAGGTGACGACTTCGCACCCATATTCCTGCTGCAGCCATTTCAGGATGACGCTGGTGTCGAGGCCGCCCGAAAAGGCCAGCACAACCCGATTGATCTTCTCGCTCATCTCTATTCTTTCCAAGGCGTGGGAGCGCCGCACAGGGCGAAACAGCGCGCGCCTATCAGGGGCGGGGGATTCGTGCAACTGTGGGGCTTATTCTTCCTCGAAGAGGCGCTCCATGTCGCG
>DATEFI010000046.1:0-8945 GCA_035280705.1 Rhizorhapis sp.
GTTTATAGTGGGCAGCCGGTCAGCGCGCTGAATTCGGTGGCGTTCGCGGGCCTGCAGGGCGTTCGCCGCCGCGACCCGCAGGTCCCGGTTATTCTCCAGCCCCTGCGCGATCACTTGGCGCAGCCGCTCATCGGTGAAGAATTCGCGCCAGCCGATACTGCTTACATCCGGTGCATCGGTTGCCGCCGCCGGGTAGATCCCGCCTTGCGGCAGAGCCTCCGGTACGGCTCCGGCGGGACGGACATAGGTCGGTGCCAGGCTGCAACCCGCAAGCATGGTTGTGGCTGCCGCCAGGGCAAGAAGAGACTTGTGATTCATCATATCAGGCTCCCTGCACCGCCGGGGTGCCTTGCGGATCATCGGCAGCGGGAAGGTCCGCCTTTCCGCCCTTTCCGAACAAGCGCAGCACGACGATGAAGAACATCGGCACGAAGTAGATGGCGAGAACGGTGGCGGACAGCATGCCGCCAACCACCGCGCGGCCAATTGCATTTTGACCACCTGCGCCTGCGCCCGTGGATATTGCGAGAGGCAGCACGCCGAACACGAAGGCCAGGCTGGTCATCAGGATCGGGCGAAGGCGCAGCCGTGCCGCGGCGACCGCCGCTTCGAAAGGTCGAAGGCCGTCCCTGATCCGCTCCTCGGCAAATTCGACGATCAGGATCGCATTCTTGGCCGAGACGCCGATGGTGGTGATAAGGCCGACCTGCAGATAGATGTCATTGTTGAGCCCGGTCAGTGTTGCCGCGATCAGGGCGCCTACGACGCCGAGAGGGACAACCAGAATGACAGAGATCGGCACCGACCAGCTTTCGTAGAGTGCAGCAAGGCACAGGAACACGATCAGCAGCGACAGCGCGTAAAGGGCCGGTGCCTGACCGCCGGACAGGCGTTCCTCATAAGAAAGGCCGGTCCATTGGAGTGCCGTTCCCGGCGGAAGCTTGGCATGGATCTCCTCCATTGCCGCCATGGCCGCGCCGGTGCTGACGCCCTGACCCGGCACACCTTGCAGCTGCATGGCAGGCTGGCCATTATAGCGCGTGAGCTGCACCGGTGCCTGTGCCCAATCCAGCGTGGAAAAGGCAGTGAACGGCGCCATCGTTCCGTTTTGCCCGCGAACGAAGAAGTTGCCGATGTCCTCCGGGACAAGCCGATAAGGCTCGTCCGCCTGAACAAAGACGCGCTTCACGCGGCCGCGGTCGATGAAATCATTGACATAGGAGCCGCCCCACGCGGTAGAGATCGTCGAATTGACCACGCCAATGTCGAGGCCGAGCGCGCGCGCCTTGTCCTGGTCGACATTGACATTGAGCTGGGGCGCATCGTCGAGGCTGAGCGGGCGGACTTGCGCGACGCGCGGTTCCTGCGCGGCCATGCCGAGCATCATGTTGCGCGCCTGAAGCAGGCCCTGGTGACCTATGCCGCCAACGTCCACGAGCTGAAGGTCGAAGCCGGTGGCGTTGCCCAGTTCCTGCACGGCCGGCGGAACAAGGGCGAAGATCATTGCATCTTTGTACTGGCTGAACGTTCCCATGGCGCGATTCGCCATGGCTTGAGCACTGTTTTCGGCCCCCTCGCGAAGCTCCCAGGGCTTCAGCTGGACGAACGCGATGCCCGTATTCTGACCCTGGCCGGCAAAGGAGAAGCCACTCACCGTGAACACGCCTTCTACGTTCGCCTTCTCCTTTTCAAGGAAATGGTCGCGCACAAGAGCGAGCGCCTCATCGGTGCGGGGCATCGTCGCGCCGGACGGGCCCTGGACCAGTGCTATCATGGAGCCCTGGTCCTCGTCGGGCAGGAAGCCCGTCGGCAGACGCCAGAAGAGCAGCCCCATGCCGATGAGGATCAGCGCATAGATCGCAAGCGAGCGCTTCCAATTGCGCGCCGTGCCGCGAACACCCTGTTCATAGCGCTCCGTGCCCCGGTCGAAGACGTCGTTGAACCAGCGGAAGAAGCGCGCAAGCAGTCCATTGCCTTCATGCTTGCCGGAATCGTGCGGCTTCAGGATCGCCGCGCACAAGGCCGGAGTGAGGGTCAATGCCACAAGGACCGACAAAGCCATGGCGGAAACGATGGTGATCGAGAATTGGCGGTAGATGACGCCCGTCGATCCGCCGAAGAAAGCCATGGGCAGGAACACCGCCGAAAGCACCATCGCGATGCCGATGAGGGCACCGGTAATCTCGTCCATGGATTTTCGCGCAGCGGCCTTGGGACTGAGCCCTTCGGTCTGGATCAGCCGCTCCACATTTTCCACGACAACGATGGCGTCATCGACCAGCAGGCCAATGGCGAGCACCATGCCGAACAGGGTCAGCGTATTGATCGAATAGCCGGCGGCGGCCATCACTGCGAAGGTGCCGAGCAGCACGACCGGGACCGCGATCGTCGGGATCAAGGTCGCCCGCCAGTTCTGCAGGAACAGGAACATGACCAGGAAGACGAGCACCACCGCCTCGACGAGAGTGTGCACCACCTGCTCGACTGAAAGGCGCACGAACGGCGTGCTGTCGAACGGATAGACCACCTTCACATCGGCAGGGAATTGCTTGGCGATCTCCTCTACCTCGGCCTTGACGGCATCGACGGTCGTCAGCGCGTTGGCGCCAGGAGCAAGCTTTAGACCGAAGCCCGAAGCCGGCTTGCCATTATACCGCGAATCGAAACCATAGATTTCGGCGCCGAGTTCGACCCGTGCGACATCGCGCAGGCGCACCACGGCGCCGCTGACGTCGCTTTTCAGGCGGATACCGCCGAACTCCTCAGGCGTCTGGAGCCGCGACTGGACGGAAACGGTCGCGTTCAGTTCCTGCTCGCGCGGCGCAGGCAAACTGCCGAGCTGACCTGCGGAGACCTGAGCGTTTTGCGCCTGCACTGCGGCGGTCACGTCGGCAATGGTCAGCTGATAGCTGTTGAGCTTTACCGGATCGACCCAGATGCGCATTGCATATTGGGTGCCGAACACCTGCAGTTCGCCAACGCCGTCCACGCGGCTGATCGGATCCTGCAGGCGCGAGACGATGAGGTCGGCAAGGTCATTCGCCGAGTGAGAGCCGTCCTTGGAATAAAGACCGCCGATCAGGAGGAAGTTGGCGCTCGACTTGGCGACCTGGACACCTTGCCGCTGTACCTCCTGAGGAAGCAGGGGAGTAGCGGCCTGCAGCTTGTTCTGCACCTGAACCTGGGCGATGTCGGGATCGGTTCCCTGTTCGAAGGTGAGCGTGATGCTGACCTGCCCGGCCGAGGAGGAAGAGGACGAAAAATAACGCAGATTGTCGATGCCCTTGAGCTGCTGCTCAATGATCTGCGTGGTTGTCCGCTCGAGCGTTTCGGCATCCGCACCTGGATAGGTGGCCGTGATCGTCACCGCCGGAGGCGCGATGGTCGGAAATTGGGAGATCGGGAGCGACTGGATCGACAGCACGCCCGCGAGCATGATGATAATGGCCAGAACCCATGCGGAGATGGGACGATCGATGAAATAGCGTGCCATGGTTACTTCGCCTGTGCGTTGGCGGGGCGGTCGGCGCCCGCGGACCAGGGCTGCGCGTTCACCGGCATCCCGGGCCGCAGCATGATCGCCCCTTCCATGATGACCTTGTCACCGGCACGAAGGCCGCCTGTCACGAGCCAGTCAGCACCGACGGTACGGGCGGCCTTGATCGTGCGAAGCTCTGCCTTGTTGCCGGCGCCGACGACCATCACGGTCGCGCGGCCCCGCTCGTCACGGCTCACCGCGCGTTGAGGCACAAGGATCGCGCTGCTCTTGGTACCTTCAACCAGTTCCGCGCGCACGAACATGCCAGGCAGCAGCAATCCATCGGGATTGGAGAATTGCGCCCGGATGGTCTGCGAGCCGGTGGTAGGATCGACGGTAACATCGGCGAAGCGGAGGGTTCCCTCCACAGGATAAAGCGATCCCGTCTCTAGCCGGAGCCGCACGGCCGCATTGCCGTCGCGCGACAACTTGCCCGAAACGATCTGCTCGCGCAGACGGAGGAGGTCCGCACTTGATTGCTGAATGTCGACATAGATGGGATCGAGCCGCTGGATGGTGGCGAGCGGCTCGGGCTGGGCGGCAGTGACCAGCGCGCCGGTAGTGAACACCGACCGGCCGATGCGGCCCGAGATCGGGGCCCGGATGGTGGTACGTACCAGGTCGATCTCGGCGGACCGAAGCGCCGCCTGCTGAGCGGCCACGTCCGCCTGCGTCTGCCGGGAAGCGGCGACCGCGTTTTCATATTCCTGCCGGGCAATGGCGTTGATCTTCACGAGCTCGCCGTACCGCCGTGCAAGCGATTCGCTTGCACCAACCCCTGCCCGGGCGCGGGAGAGCGCGGCGCGCGCGCTGGCGGCCTGCGCCTCATAGGGTGCGGGATCGATTCGATAGAGCGGCTGGCCCTGGCGAACATAGTCGCCTTCGGCAAACAGCCTCGCGCGAATGAGGCCGTTCACCTGAGGCCGCACCTCCGACGTCTCGTAGGCGGAGGTCCGCCCCGGCAGCTCGGTCGTAAGCGTAACCGGCTGCTCCCGAAGGGTGACGAAGCTCACCGGAACCGGCTGCTGCGCATTCTGCTGCGCCTGTCCGTTTAGTTCGCCGCAGCCAGCCAATGCCAAGAGAATGGCCGCCATTCCAAAGCGCTTTATCATCATGCTTGATTCCGATATGAGGATATGTAAGTGAACGATCACTCACAAATGCTGCTAATGCGAAGAAGGGGGTCGCGTCAAGCAATTTTCGAGGGAGAGAAATAGAGAATGGCCGAAGGTCAATCATGTTCGCATGACCGGACATCACGTATGGAATTGCGTCGGCGGAAGTTAATAGAGACGGCGCGCAAATTGTTCATCGAGCGCGGTTTCCACGCCACAGGCGTTGCCCAGATCGCGCGGGAATCCGGGATCGCCGTGGCTCAGATGTATCGCGATTTTGCATCGAAGGAGGATGTCGTCGCCGCACTGGCGGAGGAGGATTGCGCCGGCTTTCTTCGTGCCGATGCCCTGAAAAGCGCGATCTGCAGCGGCGACCCGGATCAGACGATGACCTGGCTCCTCGGCTTGCTGGAGTCGGATGTCGATCGGGAGGGCAGACGTCTCTTCGCCGAAATCATTGCCGAATCCGCCCGTAACGAGCGCATCGCCTCGATCTTCACGTCACTTCAGTTCGAACTGCGCAGCACGGTAATCGCCGCACTGGCACAGCTCGCGCCCGATCCCGGATTGGAGGAACAGCGATCGCTGATTGCCGACCTGATCTTGACCTTTTCACTGGGTCTGCTCCACCATCAGCTCATGGCCCCTGATCTGAGGGTCGAAGGGGTCATCCAAGCCATGCAAGCATTCATCAAGGAGCGGGTGAACGCCCTGACGGCAGCCTGAGAGCGGAAGAACAGCGAAGCTTCCCGGCGGAGGAGCCGCTGGAAAGTCTGCCACCCAACGGGCAGCCGACATTGCGGACCAGCGCTTTACAACATGGCGCTCCACGGTCAAGAGTCTGCCTGAAGGAAGAATATGCTCGGCAGGCTGCGCAAACAGATTGATCCCTACATTATCGCGATGTTCGCCGTCGTGCTCTTGGCAACCGTCCTCCCTGCTCAGGGGCGTGGCGCGACGGTTGCGGGGATCGCTGCCGATGCGGGGATCATTTTCCTGTTTTTCCTGTACGGAACCCGCATTTCACCCACTGCGGCCTGGCAAGGCTTGCGCAACGGGCCGCTGCAGATCTCCGTGCTGCTGAGCACATATATGATGTTTCCCGTGCTCGGCTTGATCCTGGCCCACCTGCTGCCCACCGGACTTCCACCCGCGCTGACCACCGGCCTGATCTTTCTCTGTCTCCTGCCGTCCACGGTGCAGTCGTCGATCGCCTTCACGTCCATCGCCCGTGGCAATGTCGCTGCTGCGCTCTGTGCCGCGTCGGTCTCCAGCATCGTTGGCGTTTTCCTGACGCCCCTCCTTGCGGGCTGGCTACTCGACACGGAGGGAGTGAAACTGTCCTTCCACATCCTTCGTGACATCGTCCTGCAGCTGTTGGTGCCCTTTCTGGCGGGTCAGTTGCTGCGCCGCTGGGTTCAGCATTGGGTCCAGAGGCACAAGAAGGTGCTCGGGCTCGCCGATCGCGGCTCGATCCTGCTGATCATCTATGTCGCCTTCTCAAAAGGGATGGTCGACAATATTTGGCGGGCAATCGGCATAGGCGACCTGCTGGTGGTGGGGCTCGTGCTGACGGTGCTGCTCGGACTTGCGCTGGGCATCACCATAACGGCGGCGCGGCGCATCCTGCGTCTTTCGCGCGAGGATGAAATCGTCCTGCTATTCTGCGGTTCGAAGAAGTCGCTGGCCAGCGGCTTGCCAATGGCGAGCGTCATTCTTTCCGGCCCCCAGCTTGGTCTGGTCCTCCTGCCGCTCATGCTTTTCCATCAGCTTCAGCTGGTCGTCTGTGCATTCCTGGCGCAGCGCTATGCCGCGCAGGCAGCCCCCTCCCCTCCAGTCATAAGCCCGATGCAGAGCGAGCCGGGCCTTGAGATTCAGTCAAGATTGAGCGACGCGTCATAGCCCAACAGGCGGGCGGGATCGCGCGAACCTTTGGTATTAGCGTCGATCCCGCCGAGTTACTTCCTACAGCTCGGTTTCAGAAGCGAATACCCAGTCCTGCAACGACCTGATGCCGGTCCAAATCTATGTCCACCGAATTGGGCGATGTGAAAAAGTCATCGTCGAAAGACAGGTCATCATAATTGGAATAGCGATATTCCAGCTTTGCATAGGCTCCTGATCCGACGCCCAGAGAGCTTCCGAACACATGTTCAATACCTGCCCCGATCCGGTAGCCATCGACCGTCTGGTCTGCATCTGTCGTAAAATCGACGTCATCGTCGGGATCGAGATCGTCTATCGCGGCGTCAACTTTGGTGCTGGTATACCCGCCCTTGATATAGAGCAGCATGTTGGGGTTGACCCGCATGCCCACGCGCGCGCCCACATATAGATCGCGGCCGATACTCGCCCGGTAGGCAAAGGGCGCATTGATTACCTCGTCGGCATCCTGATTTCCGGTGGAGTCCGAAAACTCACCCTCGACCCCAGCCACAAATCCGCCAAGGTCGAAATCAAAGCCCACGCCCGCGCCATAGAGGAACCCGTCGATTGACTGGTCTATATCCTCGCTTCCATCCTCATCTATATCCACGTCGCTTCCGTTGCGCAGCGTATCATAGCCGCCAAGCGCCTCGATCCGGAAACCGGTAAAGGGCGATGGCTCCTGGGCTTCAGCCGGCGTAGTCAATATCGCAGCGCCGCAGCCCAGAAGTGCAGTTGCAAGAACTTTCCTCATGTCGCTCCTCCAAGATGATCTTGTCGATCCCGCCTGAAATGCGGAACCTTCGACGAGGTTAAACGAGGGTGGCGGAAGCGTCGGCAGGTAATAAATTAATGTATGTAGGTATTTAGCTCACATTTGATCACGAGGTGTTACACTGATAACACAAAATTGCCCCCTAGCCCTTGCCCTGCCCTTCCGCTAGCAGGCCGCCATGTCCGATCCGACCACTTTGAACCGCCTGTACGGCCGGCGCCAAGGTCACAAGCTGCGCGCCGGGCAAGCACAATTGCTTGAACATCTGCTGCCTCAGATAGAGGTGCCGGAAGACGGCCCTGTGAGTTCCCGCCTCTTGTTCGGCGACGACCGGCCGCTTCATTTCGAGATCGGCTTCGGTTCGGGAGAACATCTCGCCTATCGCGCCGATTTGCTGCCCGATCACGGTTTTATCGGTTGCGAACCTTTTCTGAACGGCGTTGTAGGCGCGCTCCAGCACATACGCGACGGGTTCGTCCCGAACATCCGCTTGCATATGGGCAACGCGCTGGACGTATTAGGCCGGGTGCCGGACGGTGCGCTGAGCTTTGTCTATCTATTGCACCCTGATCCCTGGCCAAAGGCGCGGCACGCTAAGCGGCGCATGATGAACCATGGGCCGTTGGACATGGTCGCGGCCAAGCTCAGGCCGGGCGGCGAATTCCGACTCGGCACGGACCATCCGGTTTATTGCCGGTGGGCGATGATGATCATGAATCAGCGCCGCGATTTCGACTGGCTGGCGCAAGCTCCGAAGGACTTTCTCGTCCGTCCGGGAGGATGGCCCGAAACGCGCTATGAGGCAAAAGCGCGCAGGCTGGGCCATGAGGTCTGGTATTTCCGCTATCGCCGGAATGAGCGTGAGGCTGGTGCTCGGGGATAGACGCCGGGCGCAACTTCCTCCCTTGGCAAAAGCAGTGCATCGTCAAGCCCACTGAGGGCGATATCGGGTCAGTTCGCCGGCTTGGTGGTGTCGACCTTTTCCACCCATTCCGGGTAAAAGGTCGGCTCCCGGTTCGACCAGCCTGGCGCCGTCGCGGCGGCTTCGCTGATAGATTGCAGGAGAACGCGCCGCTTGTCCGGGTGCAGATGCGGAAGGCTCGCCGCCGCGCAAAATGCGCCGGGCAACCAAGGCCGCGCGGCCGCGCCGATCAGCCGTTCATAAAGGAACCGGTAGCTGCTGAAGCTCTGCAACCGGTCCTGCCCCAGATCGAAAGCGGACAGCGTCACCAGCGGCGCCATGAACGGCTCCACCTGATCCAGGCCGCTGTCATCAGGAACCAGCGATTTGATGTAGTTCAGCCGGTCATACATGCGCACCTGCGCACGGATGCTCGCGGCCTCTACAACGTCGCGCGACCAGATTTTCAATGCGTCCTGCCGGTGAAGCCCCACGTCCAGGGACCTTCTGATATATCTCTGCGTACCGGCGGGGAAGCTTGCGAACTCTCGCATTTCAGCGAGGGTTATCTCCCCGTCCGCAGGTCTTGCACTAATGCCCATGCTCTTGCCTCCGACATATAAAATGCCCGATCAGCCGAACATGCGCCTTCTATGGTTACCGTAGGATTAAGGTACCGCCCGGCTGATA
>DATEFI010000047.1:0-3008 GCA_035280705.1 Rhizorhapis sp.
GTCGCAAGCGAGCTTGCCCGTTTCGGCTACGTGCCGACCAGGGATCCGGGTTCGGCCGATCTGATCGTGCGCCTCGACTATGGCATTGACAATGGGCGGGAAAAGGTCCGCAGCACCGGCTTCCATGATCCGTTTTTCTACGGGCCTTACGGCTTCCATCCCTGGGGCTTTTATGGACGGCACCACTATATGTACGGCTTCTATGACCCGTTCATGTTCGGTCCCGGCTATGCCGATATCGACAGCTATACCGTCTATACCAGTGATCTTACGATGAAGATCGACCGCGCGGCGGACGGCAAACGCCTGTTCGAAGGAACGGCAAAGGCGCAGTCAACCAGCAATAAGCTCACCTATCTCGTTCCCAATCTTGTGGAAGCGATGTTCACCAATTTCCCAGGCCAGTCAGGCGAAACGGTTCGCATCACGGTGGCACCGGAAAAGAAATAAGGCAGGCTCCCAGCTTTGCCAAATTGGACCCGGCGGTTGCCAAGACCGCCGGGTTCCTTTTGTTTGGGGGGACTGAACCGTGCGGCATATAATTCTGGGATTACCGGATGGGTGCTCCATGCTTCACGTCGTCCCTGCGCAGGCAGGGACGACGGGGAAATATCAAAAAAACCTATGGCCGGCCTGCCCCCCCGAGCATCCGGACAAAAAAATCCCTTCCCCACAGGGGAAGGGATCATTGGCGGAACTTCGCCCAAAAACAGGCTGTTACCCTCTCCTCAAGCCTCCAGTTGTTTCTGAAGCGCCCTGATGTCTGCGTCGATATCGGCATCATGCGCCCGAAGGGCCTCTATCGTACGCACCGCATGAATGACTGTGCTATGGTCGCGCCCTCCGAAGACCCGGCCGATTTCCGGCAGCGAACGGGGGGTCATCTTCTTCGCGAGATACATGGCGATCTGGCGCGGCCGGGCGACCGCGCGCGCGCGGCGCTTCGAGCGCATTTCCGCAGGATCGATATGGAAATGCCGCGCCGTCGCCTTCTGGATTTCATCGACCGTGATCCGCCGGGCATTGGCGCGGACGAAGTCGGCGAGCATGGTCTGCGCAAATTCCAGGTCGATCTGCCGCCCGGTCAGCGAGGCATAAGCGACCAGCTTGTTGAATGCGCCTTCCAACTCGCGAATATTGGTGCGGACGTTGCGGGCGAGGAAATCGACCACTGCGGCCGGCACATCGGTGTCCCTGGCTTCCGATCGTTTGCGCTCGACGATGGCGAGCCGCAGATCGAGATCAGCCGCATGAATATCCGCGACAAGCCCGCCAGCCAGTCTGGAGAGGATGCGCGGATCGACCGCATCGAGCATATGCGGCGCACGGTCGGCCGTGATCACCAGCCGGGCGCCGCCTTCGACGATCTCGTTGATGGTGTGCAGAAACTCTTCCTGCGTCGATCCCTTGCCGGCGATGAACTGGATATCATCGATCAGCAGCAGCTCAGCGCTGCGCAGCCTTGCCTTGAAGGCCATGGTTTCATTGGCCCGCATGGCCGTGACGAACTCATACATGAACTTTTCGGCGGACATGTAGATGATCGTCGCACCGGGATGAGCCTCTTGAAAGGCGCCGCCCAAGGCATGGAGCAGGTGCGTCTTGCCCTGCCCCGTTCCGCCATGCAGGAACAGCGGATTGAACCGGGGACGCTCTGGCGCCGCCATTGCCTGCGCCGCATGAAAGGCCAGGCGGTTCGATTCCCCAGTAACGAAGCCGTCGAAGCTGTAGCGCGGTTGAAAGCTGTTCGCTGCAGGCTCGGTCAGCACCACCACCGGAACGGGAGCGCCCAATGGAGCCGAATAAGCCTGCAAGGCAACGCTGTCGGGGCCGCGCATGATCCGCACGCCATCGACGCCGAGATTGGCGCTGCGCCAGGCCAGCCGCAGCCGGTCCTGAAAATTCGCTGCAACGAAATTCGCGGAGAAATCCGAAGGAAGCCAGATTTCCAATGTCCGGCTCAGATCGCAATATTCCCCCAACCGAGCCGAGCGCAGCCATTGATCAAAGAGCTTGCTGCCCAGGTCACGCCGAAGTCCGGCGCGAATCCGTTCCCAAGCGAGACCCAGCGCAGAGGACTCCTCCCCGTGCGGCGTGCAGCCGTTGCCGGCTGAAACGCCCGCAATATTAGCCAGCTTTTCCGACATGTTCGTGCCAAACCCCAAGTCCAATGCCCCCCACACGGCCTGTTTCCAGTCCAGCGAAAACCCAGGTTACACTCTATCCAACCCGAGCGCGCAAACGCGTTCGAGTGACCACCACAAGTGCCTTGCAAAATACCCCGGATCGATTCGTTCCGGCCTGGGAGTCGGGTTTAGGACGGCTCAAAAGAGTCGATCAAGGGAGAGGCCATTCAAAAAATTGAAATATTCTGATTGACTCAGGAAAGCCGGGACATAGCGGCACATACCCAGTCAACCGCTTGATAAATAAAGGAAATATCCACTCAAAATCATGCTGCACCGCATCGAATCGCCGGAATTCCTTATGTTACAACGGCGTTACGATCGCATGACAAGAGCCCGGCGGAGGTACCTCCGCCGGGCTTGCAATGTGACTTTTGTTCAGGATCAGCCGAGGGCGGCTACGGCCTTGGTCAGGCGGCTGAACTTGCGCGAGGCGGTATTCTTGTGCACGACGCCCTTGGCGACACCGCGGGCGAGTTCCGGCTGCACCTGCGCCATGGCGACGGTCGCCGCTTCCTTGTCGCCAGCGGCGATCGCGGCCTCAGCCTTTTTCACATAGGTGCGGATACGGCTGATGCGGTTGCCATTGATCGCTGCCCGGCGCGCATTGCGGCGGATACGTTTTTTTGCCTGCGGCGTATTTGCCATGCCTGTCCTCGAAACCAGAAAATTCAAGAAAAAAGGCGCAGGAATCGCTCCCGCGACTTTAGAAGGGCCGCCCATTAGCGCGAAGCCCTGCCGACGTCAACCGATCAGCGCTGGCATTTCGGGCAGAAAAAGGTCGATCTGCCGCTGTCCACCCTCCGGCGGATGATGGAGCCG
>DATEFI010000048.1:0-2829 GCA_035280705.1 Rhizorhapis sp.
GAGCGGATTGGCATTGTAGCTTTCGTCGATCAGCAGCGCCTCTCCCTGCGGCAGGGAGACCTGTACGCGCGCGCCGCGGCCGGGAAGACCCGGCAGTTCCGCGAGCGCGAGACCAGCAGCAGCGAGGTCGCCCCCCACTGCCTCGACAGCCGCAAGGACAGCGAGCGCATTGGATACCCAATGCTCGCCCGGCTGCCCGATCGTGAGGCATATCTCGGCTCGCGGGAGCTTTACCGTCGCCAGCGTCCCGCCGCTCGCCGCCCGGACCATGTCGACCGCGCGGATATCTGCACCCTCACCGAGGCCGAAGGTCACAGTGCGCCACGCATGGCGTTCCGCCGCCTTGCGCAAGCGGCCCGCATAAGGGCTGTCATAGGGGATGATTGCTGTCCCGCCGGGTTCAAGTCCGGCGAAGATTTCCGCCTTGGCATCGGCAATGGCTTCGATCGTGTCGAAGAACGCCTTGTGCGCGGGAGCGATCGCTGTGATGATCGCGACATTGGGGCGCACCATCTTCGCGAGTTCGGTAAGTTCGCCCGCGTGGTTCATGCCCATCTCGAAAATGCCGTAGCGCGTGCCGCGCGGCATGCGCGAGAGGCTCAAGGGCACGCCCACATGATTATTGTAGCTTTTGAGCGAACGATGCGCACGGTCCGGAGCGCTGCGATCGAGCGCATGGAAAAGCGCCTCCTTCGTTCCGGTCTTGCCCACCGAACCGGTTACGCCGATGATCTTTGCCTGTGTGCGGGCGCGGGAAGCGGCGCCAAGCGCATTGAGCGCAGCAGCCGTGTCGGCGACGAGCACATGGGGATGATCGACCTTGCGCGCGGTGATCGCCCCCGCAGCGCCCGAAGCAAAGGCTTGATCGACAAAGCGGTGACCGTCAGTCGTCTCGCCGGGCAAGGCGATGAACAGATCGCCAGGACCCACCTCGCGAGAGTCGAAGGCGACGCCGGTGACCGAGAAGGGCGCCGAGGCTTGTCCACCCGTAGCGGCAGCGATTTCGGCGGAAGTCCAGAGGTCAGTCATGCTGGCCCCGCCTTTCCGTCATCCCCGCGGAAACGGGGATCCATTTCACGCCAAACTCTGCCGTTGAGCCAATAGCGCAGATGGATTCCCGCGTTCGCGGGAATGACGAAATATTGTGATTCAGTGCCGCCCCCCTCACGCTGCACATTCCCGAGCGACGGTGACATCATCGAAGGGCAGCACGCGGTCGCCGACAATCTGCCCCTGTTCATGCCCCTTGCCAGCGAGGAGGACGATGTCGTCGGCCCCGGCCTCGGCAATGGCAGCGGCAATGGCTTCGCGGCGTCCGCCAATCTCCACGGCCCCAGGCGCAGCGGCAAGGATCGCCTTGCGGATCGCGGCGGGGTCTTCGGAGCGGGGGTTGTCGTCCGTCACGATCACATGGTCCGCCAGATCAACCGCTACTTTGCCCATTTCCGGCCGCTTGCCGGTGTCGCGGTCCCCGCCAGCGCCGAAGACAGCGATGAGGCGCCCTTTGGCGTGCGGCCGCAGGGCATGGATCGCAGCTTCCAGCCCATCAGGGGTGTGGGCATAGTCGACATAGACAGGAGCGCCCGCCCGAGTGATGACGGCCCGCTCCAGGCGGCCGCGCACCGGCTGAACGCGGGTGAGGAAAGCAAGTATATCGTCCAGCTTGCCTCCGCTTGCCAGCACCAGACCGGCAGCGGTCAGCGCGTTGGCTGCCTGATAGGCGCCGATCAGGGGAAGTTCGACGCGGTGAGTCTTTCCCTCCGCCTCGATCATCATGACCTGGCCCAGATGGGTGGGCGTGCGTGACGCCAGTTTCAGCGTATCGCCCTGCTGGCCGACCGTGAGAATCTTGAGGCCACGTGCCGCCGCGCAGGCGATCACCTGCTGCGAGCGCGGATCGTCGGCCCAGATGACCGCAGTACCGCCGGGTTCCACCACCTCGTCGAACAGCCGCATCTTGGCTTCGAAATAGCTGTCCATGTCGCCGTGATAGTCGAGATGGTCGCGGCTGAGGTTCGTGAAGGCCGCCGCATGAACCGGCAGTCCTTCGGTGCGATATTGGGCAAGGCCATGGCTCGACGCTTCGAAGGCCGCATGGGTTATGCCTTCGCGGCTGAGGCCCGCCATATTGGAAAGGAAAGTGACGATGTCCGGGGTGGTAAGGCCGGTCGAGACCTGGTCCACCGACGTCGTCACGCCCAGCGTGCCGATGGACGCTGCCTTTTCGCCCGTCATCCGCCAGATCTGGCGCGTCAGTTCGACCGTGGAGGTCTTGCCATTGGTGCCGGTTACAGCGACCACGGTCTTTGGAAAGGGTGCGAAGAAGTTTGCGGCTAGTTGCGCGAAAAGGCGGCGGGGGCGCTCGTCGGCGAAGTATGCGGCTCCCTCCACCGCCAGGCCGGGGCGCGCAACGATGGCGATGGCGCCGGCGGCGATGGCGTCGGGAATGAAATCCTCGCCGTTGAACCGGGCGCCTTCAAAAGCACCGAAAACCGTGCCCGGCGCAACTTTCCTGTGGTCGATGGCAAAGCCGGTGACGATGCTGTCCTGCGCATCGCCCGCAAGGCCATTGGCGATTTCACCGAGGCGCATCACTCCGCTTCCTTGTCTTCCTCATGCCCGAGCAGCGGCATCAGTTCCGAAATGTCGACATCGCGATTGAGATCCGGGTAGATGCCGAGCATTGGGCCGATCCGTTCCACCACCTTCTTCGTCACCGGCGCAGCGGTCCAGGCGGCGGTTCGCAGCCCAAAGGTTTCGGCGTTGCCCTTGGGCTCATCCATCATGGTGAGGACTACATATTTCGGGTTTTCCATCGGAAAGGCAGCA
>DATEFI010000049.1:0-4538 GCA_035280705.1 Rhizorhapis sp.
CTTGCCGATATGCTTGCCCACGATCATGTCGCCAATGCCGATCTGGCGAAGCTGGCCGTCCATATCATCCACGAAAATCTCGGTCAGCCAGACGCTTTCCTGCTTGCGGTCCGCCTCCTGCTCCAGCCGCAGCAGGACGAACGAAAGCACTGCGGCGATCATGTCGAAACGGCCATCCAGCGTATCGGGCACCGCGCCGTCCGCATACCAGTGCGCCTCCCTGCCCCGTATCACCACTGCGTTGTAAAGCGGGCGCATGGCTTCGCGCGGGTCGGTCTTGGCGAACAGGCGGCTGAGAATGGACATTTGGCGATAAGGTCCGGCAAGTGGAAAATGGCGGGCTTGTATGCCCGGGCGAGATTCCATATTGATTGCCCCGTCCGCCAATGCAATGGCTGCCGGCGGATATGTTGGTGTTCCGGGAGAATTTGATGCGCCTCAACATTGCGCGGTTTGCCATGGTCGCAGGCGCACTTGCCCTTTTGCCGCTGGCATCCGGCTGCGCCCGGGTTCGCGCGCATCAGGGCTATATCGTCGATAATCTGCTCGTGGACTCGGTCCAGCCCGGCGTCGACAACAAGGCGTCGGTCGAACGGACGCTGGGCCGCCCCAGCTTCGCCGGGCAATTCGACAGCAGCGAATGGTATTATGTCGCGCGCGATACGCGGCAACTGGCCTTTTCCAAGCCCAAGCCGGTGAACCAGACGGTGCTGCGTGTCCGCTTCGATCAGGCTGGAAATGTCGTTGCTGTGGACAAGACCGGCCTTGATCTTGTCGCAAAGATCGATCCCGAAAGCGACAAGACGCCAACCCTTGGCCGGAAGCGCGGCCTGTTCCAGGAGATTTTCGGCAATATTGGCGCAGTGGGCGCGGCCGGAACCGGCTCTGGATCGGACTCTACAGGACCGGGCCCGAACGGATCCTGAGGGCTATTTTAGCGTCATTCCCGCGAAGGCGGGGATGCAAAATCGTTCAACATTCCGCCATTGAACCGGGCATGAATGGGTTCCCGCTTTTGCGGGAATGACGCTTTTCAACCGAGAGTCCCAAAGGCGTCATTTCCCTGCCGGGCGATAGGGCACGAAATCGCCCAGGGCGCAGCTTCCGGTCAGCATTCCGCTGTTGAAGTCCGCGACGCGGGCGATGTCGCCCCGGCATAACTGCGATCCAAAGATGTTGGTAACCAGTGCCCGCCCAAGGGAAAGGCCGTTACAACTGCCCAGCACCCGGTTGACATAAACGGTCCGGCCCGCCTTGTAGAGCAGTAGCTCGTCACTGATGATTTGAAGGTCCGCCCGTTGGGTCAGGCTGATGCAGCTTTGCTTTTTGCCTGGAATCTTGCCCTTCAATTCCTTGTCGAGCGCGGCTTGCTGCTTCGCGGTCAATTTGGGCGCCTCGTCCTCGGCCGCAATCCCACTGGTGACGCAGGCGGCCAGCAGAACCGGAGCGATAATCAGATAGGCACGCATGGCATTTTTCTCCTGCTCATCTGCCTCCCCGCTCCCGATTATAGCAGCCCGGCGGCGATCAAAAAGCATCCTTCGCGGCACGGCGCTCAGCCAGCTCGCTTGCATCCCGGGCGCGCATGAACGGGTTGGTGGCAAGCTCAAGGGCTATGGTCGTGGGCACGGTGGCTTCGCCATTGGAGCGGGCAACGTCCACTTCCGCCATGCGATGGCGAATGGCTTCATTGTCGGGCTCTGCCACGAGCGCGAAACGGCCATTGCTCTGCGTATATTCATGCGCGCAATAGACGGCGGTTTCGGGATCGAGGTGGGAAAGGCGCCGCATATTGGCGAACATCTGCTCGGCCGTCCCTTCGAAAAGCCGTCCGCAGCCCATGGCGAAGAGGGTGTCGCCGATGAAAATCAGGGGCTCGCCTGGCATATGATAGGCGATATGACCCGCCGTATGCGCGGGCACCTCGAGGACATAGGCCGTGTGTTCGCCCAGCATGACGCTATCCCCTTCCGCCACCTGGCGGTCGAGCGTCGGTATGCGGGCCGCTTCAGCGGCAGGTCCCGTGATGAAACAGCCCGTTGCCGCCTTGATCTCCGCATTACCGCCGGTGTGGTCGGCGTGCCAATGGGTGTTCCAGATCTGAGTGATCCGCCAGCCTCGTTCGGCCGCCGCATCAAGCACTGGCTTTGCGACGGCCGGATCGACCGCCACCGTTTCGCCACTCGCCGGATCATGGGCCAGCCAGACATAATTGTCCCTAAGGACGGGGACGCGGAGGACCTCGAGACCCATTACCACTCGCCTATGTTCGGCATGGACAGCCATGGTTCTGCGGGCTCCAGATGTCCGTCCTGCAGCAATTCGACGGAAATATTGTCCGGCGTCCGGACAAAAGCCATATGCCCGTCCCGTGGCGGCCGGTTGATCGTGACGCCTGCATCCATCAGGCGCTGGCAGGTTTCGTAGATATTCTCGACCCGATAGGCGAGATGCCCGAAATTGCGGCCGCCGGAATATTCCTGCTGATCCCAATTATAGGTGAGTTCGACCTGCGCTTCCTCGTCACCGGGGGCTGCGAGGAAGACGAGCGTGAAGCGGCCCAGCTCGCTTTCAATCCGCTGTTGTTCCTCAAGCCCTATCAAATTGAAAAACTTTATGGTTTTTTCGACGTCGGTGACGCGGATCATGGTGTGCAGATATTTGGGCATGCGGCAGGTTTCCTTTTGTCGCAGGTCAGTAACGGTTCATCTCAGCCATGAGAGGTATCTGTCGTTCCGAAAATAGGGACGTCAAAGCAAAAGGGAAAGTGCCATGAATGGAGTTTCGGGAGAGGACAGATCCAGAATCCTTTTGGCATCGGCGGCGATGCTGTCCGTCGCCATCATTATCGGAGGTTATCTGCTGGGCGACGGCCTGCTTCGGGCGCGGCAGGCGGACCGGTCGGTCACGGTGCGGGGCCTCGCCGAAAAGGACGTGACGGCGGACCTCGCCACCTGGAATTTGAGCTTTTCCAAACAGGGATTTGACATCAACGAAGTGCAAGCTTCGGTCGACAATGACGCCAATCAGATTCGCGCTTTCTTCAGATCAATGGGTTTTCCCGATCAGGCGCTGAGCACGGCGGCGGTGAACGTCAATCAATGGTATGACAGCAACCGAGGCGTGAACAACGTCACCATTCGCCAGCGAATTCAGCTCCGAACCAATGACATTCCCCGGGCACGGCGCGCCTTTGCCCGGCAGTTCGATCTTGTCCGGCGCGGCATTGCGCTAGAGGAGGGATCGGGCATGGTCTACAGCTTCACCAAATTGAACGACATCAAGCCCGCGATGGTGGCCGAGGCAACGAGGGATGCCCGCAAGGCCGCGGAACAGTTCGCCGAGGACAGCGGCACTGATGTGGGCGGCATCAAGAGCGCGACCCAGGGCTATTTCTCCATTGGCGCGCGGGACGGCGATGAAATGGGAAGCGGAGCGGACTCGCCCTACAAAAAGGTTAGGGTGGTAACGACGGTGGATTTCTATCTGGATTGATCCTCATTCCCCTCCCGCTTGCGGGAGGGGAGCAGTCCATCAAGGCTTCGCCGCTGTTCCGCCCGCGAGCTGCTTCAAACTCTCCGCCGCAGCCTTCCCTGCCGGGCTCTCGGGCGCCAGCTTCACGGCCCGTTCCCATGCCAGCCTGGCCACATCGTCGGCGTTGGAAAGAACCGCGATATTGCCCTCCTCCAGCGCCACCGAGGCATCGTCCTTGGCAAGCGCAACGGCCTGGGCGATGTGCCTTTGCGCGAGCGGAAGGTCATCCATTCGCCGCGCAAGGGTTGCCGACAGCAGCCAGGCGAGCGGATCCTTGGGAACCTGGTCAAGCGCCTTGTCGATGTCGGGCCGCGCTTCGCCCAGCTTGCCCTGCGCCACATGCGCCCGCGCCCGGTCCAGATATACTTCGCCCTTTTCGAACCCATCGGGAAGGCCCCGCGCCAGCGCGGCATCGAAATAGGTCAGTGCCTTCGCGGCCTGTCCATCGGCAAGCGCTGCATTGCCGGCCTGGGCCCAAAGCTGCGCCGCCGCAGGATCGCCCGCGATGTCCGCTTCATCAGCAGCCTGATGGAAGGCGACCATGGCAGGCGCCCAGCGCTGCTGCTGAGCATAGGCAAAACCAAGGCATTGGCGAGCCAGATAGCCGCCATTGGCCAGCCGCCAGGCTTCCGCGTGCTGCACCCCGGCTTCAGGATCATCGACAGCGGCATCCATGCAAAGGTCGAATTTCTGCTGCATGGCCTTGGGACGGACAAAATCCGACCGCAGCACCTTTTCATCCATGCCAAGCTTGGGAACAGCCTTGGCGGCCTTTGCCGCCTCCTGCCGTTTGCGGTCCATGACGATCTCGGCCTCAGGATTGGCTTGGGCCAGCAGCAGCGCGAGAGGCAGGATCATATGGGCTCCGGCAGGGTTGCGACCGTGTTGATGAGGCGGGCAAGGTCCTGCTCGCGCGACAAGCGGTGATCGCCATCCTTTATCAGCAAAGTCTGCACATCGGCTGAACGGAGCTGCTGCGCGAGGGTCAGCGCATTGCGCCAGGG
>DATEFI010000050.1:0-3777 GCA_035280705.1 Rhizorhapis sp.
GTCTTTACGGGCTCGGTTCCTTGCTGGCCCGCTTTCTGAGGATCGGCTGAATGGGCACGCTTCGCACAAATCCCGCAGAGGGTCGCAAGGGAACCGGGCTGGCTGACGGGTCGCATACCAGCCAGCCCGGCCACCGCCCACACAAAGACGAGATCACCGAGGTGGTGAAATCCCACGTCGTCATTGGCGGCGATGTTCAAACTCTTTCTCATGAGGATGTCTAATAGATGACGACCCGTAACGACATCACGTCTCGCACTTGCGAAATATCGCAGGCGGTTGAAGCAGGCCAGCTTGCCATGTTTCGCCTTGCCGAACGTGACCACGGCCTTAGCCTTAAAATCCTTGCGCTTGAAAGCGGGATACCACATGGAACGCTGCGTTCCTACGCGCAGGGCACTGCAATGCCAGTGTCGGCGCTGGTCAAGCTCGCGAGGGTCATCCCGAACGAACTGACCAGCCTCATGCTGGATCCAGGCGGCAAGGTTGTCGCTGATGCTGACACAGAAGAGACGGACATAGACGATCTGGCCCGCGCGGCGGTTGATGTCCTCCAGAAATACATTGCGGCTCGCCACCCTGAAAGCCCCGGCGGCATTCGGATCGTGCACAGCGAAACGGGCGACATCAAGCTTGCGGCTTCTGGTCTTCAGGATCGGGCCGGAAAGGTTGTGGCGGCGTAATGCGCTCCTATCATGAATTCCTTGCCTCAAAGGCAATAGACGATCCGGCGACGGGTTTGGATGAAGTCCCGAGCCTGCCTAGATGTCTATTCCCTCACCAACGCGACATCGTCGCATGGGCGCTGCGCCGTGGTCGAGCAGCACTCTTCGCAGGCACGGGCCTCGGCAAGAGCCTCATGGAATTGGCTTGGGCTCAGGCTGTAAATGCACATGTGAACAAGCCGATCCTGCATCTGGCTCCGCTGGCGGTATCATCTCAGATGGTGCGAGAAGCTGAAAAGTTCGGCATTCCTGCCCATTTGGGGGATGGCGAAGGCATCTGCGTCACCAACTATCAGAAGTTGGAGCATTTCGACCTGTCCCGGTTCGGCGGGATCATCTTGGACGAAAGTTCGATCCTCAAATCGACAGATGGGCACTATCGCAACAAACTGATCGAAGCGAGCCAGTCGGTTCCATTCCGCCTTGCCGCGACCGCCACCCCCGCCCCGAATGACTTCATGGAATTGGGTAATCATGCCGAGTTCCTGGGCGTCATGTCCTATACCGACATGCTCGCAACATTCTTCGTTCATGACGGCGGATCGACGCAGAACTGGCGGCTGAAAGGTCACGCCGAAAACGAGTTCTGGCGCTGGATGGCGTCGTGGGCGGTCATGCTCCGCAAGCCTTCGGACCTTGGCTATCCGAACCATGGATATGACCTGCCGCCGCTGCACTACCACCAGCATATCGTTGGCGTGGAATATGCGCCGAGCGTGGAAACCGGCCTCCTGTTCCCGATGCAGGCCGCGACCTTGCAGGAGCGCATCGCCGCTCGCCGCGATACCGTGGAAGAACGGGTCAAGATGGCCGCGCAGATCACGCCGACCGATCGCCCGTTCGTGTGGTGGTGCAATCTCAACGCGGAAAGCGAAGGGCTGGCGAAAGCTATCTCCGACGCCGTGGAAGTGCGCGGGTCAGATAGCGAGAAGGACAAGGAGCTCAAGCTGATCGATTTCAGCGAGGGGCGTATCCGGGTTCTCGTCAGCAAGCCGAGCATTTGCGGTTTTGGCATGAACTGGCAGCATTGCGCCGATACCGGGTTCGTCGGGCTGAATGACAGCTTCGAGCAGTTCTATCAGGCCATTCGGCGCTTCTGGCGCTTCGGCCAATCCAAACCGGTCAACTGCCATATCATCGCCGCCGAAACCGAGGGCGCTACCGTCGCTAACATCAAGCGCAAGGAAGCCGATGCGGATCGGATGGCTGCGGCCATGGTCATGCATATGGCTGATCTTTCCAGCCAGGCTGTGCGCGGCAGTATGCGAGATAGACCAAATTATGCGCCGCAGCAGCCTGTCATTCTCCCTTCGTTTCTGGAGCAAGCCGCATGATAATCAAGGCCGTCGATCAGATCATCACGAGCGATTACGCGATCTATCAAGGCGATAGCTGCGAGATCATCCGGGCTATCCCCGGCGACAGCATCGGTTTTGGCATCCATTCCCCGCCGTTCGAAGGGCTGTATAAATTCTCCAACTTCGACCGCGACATTTCCAACAATGAAGGTGCCGGATTTTGGGAGCATTACGCCTTCCTGATTTCCGAACTGCTACGCGTCACCAAGCCGGGCCGGCTGCATAGCGTTCATGTGATGCAGCTTCCCATGTCGAAAATCCGACATGGCAATATCGGGATGCGCGATTTCCGGGGCGAGGTCGTCCGCGCCTATGAGGATGCGGGCTGGATCTTCCACAGCGAGGTCTGCATCTGGAAAGACCCGGTTGTCGCACAGCAGCGCACCAAATCCATTCGCCTGCTGCACAAGCAGATCGTCAAGGACAGCACGATCAGCGGGCAAGGGCTGGCGGATTATATCGTCACCTTCCGCAAGCCTGGGGAAAATGAGGAACCTGTGTCGGGGTGCTTTGATCGCTATTCGGGCACGGACGAGCCGGACTATTCCAAGTTCACCACGCCGACCGATGGCCGCAACTGGTATTCGATCGAGGTATGGCAGCGTTATGCCTCGCCGGTATGGATGGATATCAACCAGTCCCGCACCCTGCAATACAAGCGCGGGCGCGACAAGCTCGACGAGAAGGACGAGGCGCATATCAGCCCGCTGCAACTGGATGTTATCGAACGCTGCATCGACCTGTGGAGCAACCCCGGCGACACCGTTCTAACACCATTCCTTGGCATCGGCAGCGAAGTCTATTGTGCCGCTCGTATGGGCCGAAAAGGCATCGGGATCGAACTGAAACCTTCCTATTTCGCGCAGGCTGTCCGCAACCTTGCTGAGATGGATCGGGATGCTGGCACGCTGTTCGAAAGTGCAGCAGCATGATCATCCTCAAGATCCTTCTCGCCTGTGCCTGTCTCGCATTTTCTGCGGCGGTCTACAGGGGAAGGTTGGACCACATTCTATGAACAGCATTGCGGCGGGCATCCCCTCTCTACCTGCGCGCAATCGGGGCGGTCGATTCATAGCCGCCCCGTCATTTTCAACAGGAGGTAATATGGCAAACGGATATGCAGAGCAGGCCACCGCGATATGGCAGTCAAACACACCGCCGGACACTCCCCCGCACATGATTGCTGATTGCACGGCAAACCTTAACGACGCCTTGGACCGGATCAGTAAATCCATTCAGCGCATTGCAACATCGAACGACCGATTAGTCGGATCTATTCCAAGATATGATGCGGAAGGTGTCGCGGAGATGCCCGCCAGCGACCTTGAAGCCCTGAATGTGGCCATCCACCGCGCCCAACACCTCGGGGGCCTTCTCATGGACGAAGCCGACCGGTTGGACCGCATCTAATCCCCTTCAACAGGAGCTAGCATATGATCGCATATATTCGCCGTTTGCTCGCCACCCGTCGCCGGGACTTGAGCCAAGCCGTCATTGACGATTTGCGCCGGGAAAATGTCCGGCTGCATTTCCGTGCACTGACAGCCGAACGCAAGCTTGAGGAAGAGGCGCAGAAGCGCAGCGATATTGTCAGCCGTGGCAATCGCACGCGCGCCTCAAAGCGCCGCCAAGCTGCTCTTGCGATGATGCTGGAGGGATAATGCCAGCCCCCCGCAAAGCCACCCGTGAGCTGA
>DATEFI010000051.1:0-5404 GCA_035280705.1 Rhizorhapis sp.
GGCACCGTAAATGATCGACGCGTCCTGATCGGAAAACAGCCAATGCTTCGTCAGGTAGAAAATGAGCAGGGCGCGCATCCCGTAATAGGAAAAGCGCTCCCACATTTCCGCGAAAAACAGAACGAAGAGGCCGCGGGGATGTCCAAGGAAAGTCCTGGCCTGCTCCGGGTGAAAACTGTCGGTCGAAGTCGCCATGAAGGCTTTCCGCTCCCAATTGGATGGGGCAGCTTGGCTGCCAATGATGGCGGCACAGACTAAACCAAAAATTACGTCTGTGAAGAAGATTATTTCAAGGCCGGGCGGTCCGGCATAGTCGTCAACCCAATCCGCCGCCGAAAGCCGTTTCTCACTTGGCTCGCATTTCCGGCCACTCTATACCCGCCCGATGTTCAACGATTTTTCCTCCCCAATCCGCTATTTCCTTACCCGCCGCTCGGCCAAGCCCCGCGATCTCGCCGCGCCGGGACCGGACGGGGAGCAGCTCCGTCAGATTTTGACGGCCGCCATGCGCACGCCTGACCATGGCAAGCTCGCTCCATGGCGGTTTGTCATCGTCGGTGAGGATCAGCGGGCAAAATTGGCCGATGTGCTCACATCTGCCTATCGCGCGGAAAAGCCCGAGGCGGGCAGGCTGGAGATCGACGCGATGGAGCAGTTCGCCCATCAGTCGCCTACGCTGGTCGTGGCGCTTTCCTCGCCGGTCCAGGGCAGCAAAATCCCCCTCTGGGAACAGGAACTCTCCGCGGGCGCTGCCTGCATGAACCTGTTGCATGCGGCGACCGCACTGGGTTTCGGCGGCGGCTGGCTTACGGGATGGCCGACCTATAACGATCAGGTGCGGGACGCCTTTGGCGAGCCGCACGAGCGCATCGCAGGCTTTATCTTTATCGGCACTCCATCCCGTCCGCTGGAGGAACGGCCTCGCCCCGAATATGACCAGCGCGTGAGCGTTTGGGATAGGTAAAGCGCGATATTATCTTTCGTTTGGAACCGCTTCGAAACAATATCCGTTCAGTTCGCCGTTGACCGGACTCGCTGTATTATGTCAATAGTGCAGTGATGAGCGACACAAGCAAACCTGTCTATCTTCGCCTCCGCGATATCATCTCCGCCTCTATCCTGGACGGTAGATACAGGGACGGAGATTTGCTTCCCTCAGTCAGGGCTTTCGCCGCGCAGCAGTCCGCCAACCCGCTGACTGTGGCCAAGGCCTATCAGAGTTTTCAGGACGACGGGCTCGTCACCGTCAAACGGGGCGTGGGCATGTTCGTCGCCGAAGGGGCCACCAGGCGGCTTCGCGCCATGGAGCGGCAGAACTTCCTGGAACATGTCTGGCCCGGGGTCGCGGCCCAAATGCGGCGCGTAGGGATCAGCCTTCAGGATCTGCAGATCGACGAAAAGACCTGACCATTCTCGTCAGAAGTCCGGCTTTTCATAATGCGGCGGAGGCACGATGACCTCCATCCGCTCTGAAAGAAGCGGGCGGAAGGAAGGCCGGGACTTGAACCCGGCGTACCAGCGTTTCGTCTGTTCATGTCCCGCCCAGTCAATGCCGCCCAGATAATCGGCGACGGAAAGATGGGCTGCGGCGGCCACATCAGCAAGACTCATGGTTGCGCCGCCCATCCAGTTCCGGTGGTCGAGCAGATAATCCATATAATCCATATGGGTATTGGCGCGCTTCATCGCTTCCCGCAGGATACGGGCATCGGGCGAGGACCGATCGACCAGGCGCTTGCGCATGCGCTCATGCAATAGCGGCGCAACCACATCGCCATAGAAATTCTGGTCGAACCAGGCGGTCAGACGGCGAATCTCGGCCCGGCCAGCCGCACCGCCGCTGATCAGCGGAAATTTTTCCACTGTTTCCTCGAAATATTCGCAGATTGCCTGGGAATCGATGAGGGTGATGCCCCGTTCCGCATCCACCATGACGGGCGTGCTGCCCGCAGGGTTCATGTCAAGAAACTCATCCCGCTGCATCCAGGGGGATTCCCGCATAAGATCATAGCCGATGCCCTTTTCGCCCAGCAAAAGCCTGACCTTGCGGGAAAAAGGGCAAAGAGGAAATTGGTAGAGCTGCCACATGCGCCTCTATGTAGCGCGCGAGCAGCGATATACCAGCGGAGAAAATGCGCCACTGTGGCGGAAGGCCAAACCTATCCCCAACGGCCCTGAAAGACTCGCCTGCCGCTCCTCCGGCCGAGATTGTTGTCCGCATCATCAATCCTCTTCCCAGCGTCCAGGAAGCACCCAAACTAGCGATGAAATCTCCAATTTGTAGAAATTGGTGAATCCTTCCGCTTTATATTGCCAATAGCGCGCGAATCTTCGCTTGCACTTCCTGAAGTATAGATTGCGGAACCTGACCTTTCTTGGATGCGTTTCGCGCCTTCCAATCAACACTTTTAAGCTGGTCTGACAGAACAGCACTTGCGGGGTTCTGACTGATTAAAACCTCAAAAGGATAGCCTTTGATCTGGCTCGTCATAGGGCAGCAAATCATCATCCCGCGCACGCGGTTATAGGCTGCGGGCGACAGGACCAAAGCAGGCCGATGACCTGCTTGCTCATGTCCAGCCTGGGGATCAAAATTCAGCCAAACTATGTCGCCCATATCGGGGACGTAACGGGCCATCACCAAATCTCTTTGCCGACCGGCCCGCCAAAATCGACATTCTCCGGGAAAGTTTCGGGCTTCATCCCGGCCAGGAGCCCTTCCAAAGTGAAGACAGGCGCGGCAATCGGCTCAATGATAACCCGCCCCTCTTCTTCCCGGACGTCCACTTCCTGATCTATATGAAGGGAAGCAGCGGCCATGATCGACGCAGGAATCCTAACCGAAGCACTATTGCCCCATTTTTTCACCTGAACTCGCATAACAGCTCCAATGTATCGACATTCACGATACATTGGAGCGCCTTTCCGTGTCAACAATGTATCTACAAACTTAAGTCACCACCCATAATAGCGGTCGCGATAGTAGCGGTCATAGCGGGGATAGTCATTATACCCATAGTCGCGATGATAACCCGGATAAGCTCGTTCCAACTGGCGGTGGAAAGCCCGATGCTCGCGCGCACTGCGGAAGCCCAGACGGTGCTCCCAGCGGTGCTTCCTGTATAGATAGCGCTTATAGTCACGGCGATCGCGATAATCCCGATAGTCCCGGCTTTCCCCATAGCGGCCGCCATAATAGCCGCCATAATGGTCCCCATGAGCATAGGCCGTTCCCACCGGGACGACTGCAAATGCAGCAGCAGCAATAAGCAATTTCTTTAACAACATGACATTGCGTCCCTCATATTCCACATGAGGACAGGAAACGACTCCAGCACTGAACGGTCAGTGAATTATTCGTTCAGAATCGACGAGTGGCCGGGCCAGATTCACCAGCTTTTCCGCGGTCTGGACAGGGACCAGCAATGTACGGTTCATGAACGGCATGTAGTTTCAGGTTCATGCAACTTCGGCTAGCAGAAGATGTTATAGAAACGGAATGACCGGAGGAAACCAAGTCATGCGAAAGATGATCCTTACCGCTTGCCTGGGCGCGCTTGTGCTGCCAGCCGCGCCTGCATTGGCCGATCCGCCACCCTGGGCCCCCGCACATGGCCGCCGGGCAAAGGAACGCGTCTATGACGATTACGGGCGCTATTATGAGCCGCGCAGACTTAGCAGTGACGACCGGATCTGGCGCGGCCGGGACGGACGCTATTATTGCAAGCGGGACAATGGGACCACCGGTCTCATCATCGGCGGCGCGGTGGGCGCATTGCTGGGCCGCGAGCTTGACGGCGGACGCGACCGGACAGTCGGAACCGTCGTGGGCGCTGCGGGCGGCGCCTTGCTCGGCCGCGCCATCGATCGCGGCGACCTGCGCTGCCGTTGAACCTTGCCTAAACAAGACTGCCGCCGTGACCACCCGGCGGCAGCCATCCTATCAAAGCCCTACTCCCCTTCGCACCGGAAGCTGTTTTATCCTGGTGCTTTCGCGCACATCCAAATAGTCCAGCAACCCGTCGCACAGGCAGGCCGTCAGGCCGCAGACGAAATGAATTTTTCCCGGATTTGTGCTACTTTGACGCCATAGCCGGTTTGCTGCATCGCAATATGTTTAACTATTTGTTAAGTTTTGAACTTCATGCTTTCTTAACATTCGGGCGTGTCCTTGGGGGACAGCAAAAAGGACCTTCTAAAATGTCGATGTTCCGTTCGGTCGCAGCGTCACTGGCGCTGGCGACGGTTCTTTCCGCCTGCACAACGGCCCTCCATACGAAGCGGGCCGAGACGGCTTCTGCGACCGTGGAAGTCGAAAGCGCCGATCCCATTGCCGACTGGCGCGGCGTCATTTCGCCCAATGACAAGGCACGGCTGGACGGCATCGAGCAGGCCTGGACCGAAGCCCTCGCACAGGCGCGGCGGGCGGGCTTTTCCAGCGCTGTCAGGAATGAAGGGCCGCTGCTGGATCCCAGGGCCGCCCTGCCCCGCGCGGCGCCCCCGCCCGGCCCCTATGAATGCCGGATGGTGAAGCTCGGACATCCGGACCGGAAGAAGGGCGTGAACTTCATGGCCTATAAGAGCTTTGCCTGCCATGTGGAGGCAGAGGAAGAGCGGCTCTGGATCGTCAAGCAGACCGGGTCGGAGCGTCCGGCAGGCCGTATCTGGCCTGAACGCGACGACCGACAGATATTCCTTGGCGCCCTGGTGCTGGGGGACGAAAAGGAACCTGGGGCCTATGGCGATGATCCCGCGCGGGACCTTGCAGGCTATGTGGAGCGAGTGGATGCCTTCCAATGGCGGATCGTCATGCCCAATCCGGGCACGGATTCCCGGCTGGACGTCCTGGAACTCGTGCCGATCACGCCGCTTGCACGGGGACAGGCGAGGCCGCGCGGCTAGTCCAAGGATTGCTTATAGGGCAGCGGGGTCCCTGCCTGCGCAGGGACGACGAGGCCTTATCGCGGCCTGGCGCGAGTGTGTCTCGACTTCCTCGAAACGAACGGAATGCGGTGCAGATTAAGTGCGCGTTGCGCCAAGCAGCTATTCCGTCAGCCGGATTATCCCGCGGACCACCAGCAGGACCGCCAGCACCACCGCAAGAATGGGCATGGCGATCACGATCCAGAGCGGCGCCATGTCAGAGCCGCCATATCCCCCGAGCAGGCCGACTGTGATCGCGACGGCCATGATTCCTGCGCAGGCCCAGGCAACCCTTCTCCACCGGCCACGCAGCAACATCAGACTGGCGAGCTGCAGAAACAGATAGAGCAAGCCTGCTCCGAACAGGAATAAATCCATCTCCGCCTCCCGATCCGTCCGTTCGCCGGTCAGAACCCGCATTATGCATCATCGGGCGGCGTTGAAATACAAGGAAATTTTTTCAATCAGCGGAACGGCAGCA
>DATEFI010000052.1:0-4687 GCA_035280705.1 Rhizorhapis sp.
TGCAACTGATGTCGCTCGGCGGGCTGGTGCTGGCGGGGGCCGTACCGGGCTGGCCATGGGTGCATGACGTGAGCCTGGCGATGCTATGGGCCGCGGCGGTGCTGACGCTGATCACCGGCTGGGACTATCTTCGGGTCGGCGTCAAGCATATGGATTGAGGATAATGGCCAAGCTCGACATTCTCTATTTCGCCTGGGTGCGGGAGCGGATTGGTCTTGACGCCGAAACTCTCGAGCATCCCGGCCGCGACATGCGGGTCAGCGATGTGATCGCTATGCTCGCGGGCCGGGGAGGCGGCTATGCCGAGGCCTTTGCCGAGCCTGCGCGGCTGCGGGCGGCTCTGGACCAGGCTTTCGTGCCGCTGGACGCGCTGCTCGATGACGCAAGGGAACTGGCGCTCTTTCCGCCAGTGACCGGCGGATGATCTCGGTTTCCGTCCAGACCGGGGATTTCGACACCGGCCGGGAACAGGCGGCGCTAGAGGCCAGCGGCGGCGGGGCGGTGGCAAGCTTCACTGGACTGGTACGCGCTGATGGCGGCCTCGTGGAGCTTCACCTTGATCATTATCCGGCGATGACGCTGGCTCAACTGGACGCCCTTGCGAGGGAGGCGGAGCAGCGCTGGTCACTGCTGGGAGTGCGGCTGATCCATCGCGTAGGGCCGCTGGTTCCGGGCGACCGCATCGTATTCGTTGCCACCGCCGCCCGGCATCGGCAGGCCGCGCTCGAAAGCTGCGCCTTTCTCATCGATTGGCTGAAGACAAGCGCCCCCTTCTGGAAACGCGAGCGCTTCGCCGACGGGCGGACCAATTGGGTGGAAGCGCGGGCCGAGGATGACGAGCGCGCCGCCAAATGGAAGGGTTGAGCCGGGCTGCTTTGGGTCGATGTCGGGAATCTAATCCTCTCCAGTGGGAGAGGATATGAAGGCTTGGCTGCGTGCAGCCTGGCCGGAGTTGGTGAGGGGCTGTGCCCTATCGAGAGTGCGGACCCGCACCCATATCTCACTTAAGCCGCCTTGCGTCCTTCCTCCGCGGCATCGCGCAGGATTTGGGCCATCAAGCGGAATTCCTTTTCCCGGGGACTGTTCTTACGCCAGACCAGCGCCACGTCGCGATAGGCATGTTCCGACTTCAGCGGACGGGCCGCAATATCCGTATTGGCGAGAATGCCGTTGCGGATCGCCATCTGGGGCAGCATGGTAAGTCCGAGGCCGTTATCGACCATCTGAACCAGCGTATGGAGCGAGGTGCCCATCATCGTCGCTTCGGCGCGCAGATCGGGGCGGTTGCAGGCCGCAAGCGCATGGTCTTTCAGGCAATGCCCATCCTCCAGCAGCAGCAGGCGCCTCTCATCGATCGCGTCCGGCGTTATATAGGGCGGAGGATTATGCGGATCGTCCTTGGGGAAGGCGACGAACAGCGGGTCCTGGAACAGCAATTCGCTGTCCACGTCACCGCATGGAAAAGGAAGAGCGAGCAGCACGCAATCGACATGGCCATGCCGCAGGGATTCGATCGCCGCGTGACTGGTTTCCTCGCGAAGAAATAATTTTAGTTCCGGCTTTTCCTTGCGCACTTTGGGCAGCAGCTGCGGCAGCAGGAAGGGCGCGATTGTCGGAATGACGCTCATCCGCAACTCTCCGGCAAGCGGTTTTCCTGCCGCCTGCGCCATTTCGGCCAGTTCCTCGGCTTCGCGGAGGATCCTGTGCGCCTTTTCGACAATCCGGTCGCCAAAGGCGGTGAAACGGACCACACGGCGGGTCCGCTCGACAAGCGTTATGCCGATCAGTGATTCCAGTTCTCTTATTCCCGCCGAAAGGGTCGACTGCGTCACGTAACAGGCGTCGGCGGCCCGGCCGAAATGGCCGTGCTCCTTCAGAGCGGCTAGATATTGCAGTTGCTTGAGGGTCGGCATGTAGCTCGACATTTATCGGTCTCCTCGATTGGCGGGCGCGATATAATCGTTTCAATCGATAAAGCCAAGCCTGCATCACCCCTCAAAATCGGTCATTTTCCTGTGAAAGAGGCGCCACATCTGGAAAAATCCGGTCGCTTAGACTACCTTGGCCGGATGTTTCAGTGTTGAGGGGAGCGCAGATGTTGCGCAATCTTGTGGCCTATCTGGATTCGGTGAAATTGCGCGATCCCGCGCCCCGGTCCCGTTGGGAGATATTATTGTACCCGGGTGTGTGGGCGCTCGCTCTCCATCGGGTGGCGCATGCGCTGTTCCATGCCCGGCTCTATTTCCTTGCCCGGGCGGTCAATCATTTTTCCCGTTTCCTCACGGCGATCGACATTCATCCAGGGGCGAAGATCGGCCGGCGCTTTTTCATCGACCATGGATTCACGGTGATCGGTGAGACGGCGGAGATCGGTGACGATGTCACCATCTATCAATGCGTCACCTTGGGCGGGACGGATCCGGCCAATGGCGTCGCGGGAAAACGGCACCCGACGATTTCCGATGGCGCCATCATCGGTTCGGGAGCGCAGGTTCTGGGCCCCATCGTGGTCGGCCCCAGGTCGCGCGTTGGCGCCAATGCTGTGGTCACCAGGGATGTGCCCGAAGGGGCGGTGATGGTCGGTATCCCGGCGCGGCAGACGCTGGTCGACGCGCATGAATATCAGCGGCATTTCGTGCCCTATGGCACACCCTGTTCGGAGGTGTTCGACCCCGCCACGCAAAAGCTCGAAATCATGCAATGCGAGCTGGAACAGTTGCGCAAGCGGATCGCTGAACTGATGGAGGAACGCGACCACCATCGGTCGCGGCATGAAGGACTGCCGGAGCGTGACAGCGCCTGATGTATAATGTGACCCCCTTTCCGACGCTGCATGGCGGGGGGATACAGACCGGGTTCGACCGGCCCGAACTGATGCGGATCATGGACCTTTATGGCCGTATGGTGGCGGCGGGGCATTGGCGAGACTATGCTATCGACATGGGGCGGGATGCGGCGATCTTCTCCGCCTTCCGCCGGACCACCGAGCGCCCGGAATACCGGATCGAAAAGCGGCCTGCCCTGCGCCACCGTCAGGGCATGTGGGCCCTTTTCGGCGAAGCGGGCGCGGTGCTTAGGCGGGGTCATGAGTTGGTGGGTGTGCTCGCTCCGCTGGAACGGCGGCTGTTGAAGCTGGTGGGCGAATAGGTTCCTGCTTTTAAGCCATTGATGAATAGACCCGCCGCCCCGCGAAGACGGGGACCGCTGTTTCTTCAACCCTGCCAAAGAGAAGCGTCGTCCCTGCCTTCGCAGGTACGACGGATGCCCGGACGATCAATGCCGGAAATGACGCATTCCGGTGAACAGCATTGCAAGTCCTGCCTCATCTGCCGCTGCGATGACATCATCATCCCGGATCGAGCCGCCCGGCTGAATGACGGCCGTGGCTCCGGCCTCCACTGCCGCGAGCAGGCCGTCGCGGAAGGGGAAGAAGGCATCGGACGCGACCGCTGATCCGATGGTGCGCGGTTCCGCCCAGCCATTGGTTTCAGCCGCCTCCTTTGCCTTTGCGGCGGCGATGCGGGCGCTGTCGCGGCGGTTCATCTGTCCCGCGCCTATGCCAGCGGTGGCGCCGTCCTTGGCATAGACGATCGCGTTCGACTTCACATGCTTTGCGACCGTCCAGGCGAACAGGCAGTCCTGCAGTTCCTGTTCCGTAGGCGCGCGCTTGGTGACGACCTTCAACTGGTCGCGCGTCACCTGGCCATTGTCGCGGTCCTGCAAAAGGACACCGCCCGCAATGACTTTCACCTGCTGCCCCTTGCGCGCGGGATCGGGCAGATCGCCGGTCAGCAGGAGACGCAGGTTCTTCTTTTTCGCGAAGACCGCGCGCGCGGCCTCATCGGCGTCAGGGGCGGCCACGACTTCCGTGAAGATCTCGCTGATCGCTTCTGCCGTGGGTCCGTCCAGCGGACGGTTGACGGCAATGATCCCGCCAAAGGCCGAAACGCTATCGCAAGCCAGCGCCTCGCGATAGGCCTCGATCAGCGTGTCGGCGGAGGCGACGCCGCAGGGATTGGCGTGCTTTACGATCACGACAGTGGGCGGCCCGTCGCGGAATTCGCTCACCAGTTCCAGCGCCGCGTCGGCATCGTTGAGATTATTATAGGAAAGTTCCTTGCCCTGCACCTGCTGCGCCTGCGCGATCCCCTGGGCGGCAGGGCCGAAGGGAAGGTAGAGCGCGGCCGCCTGATGCGGGTTTTCGCCATAGCGCAGCGGCATGGCGAGCCGGCTGGCCATGGCGCGGACCGGCGGGAATTTCTGGCCCTGGTCTACATTGGCGAACCAGCTTGCAATCATGCTGTCATAGGCTGCGGTCGCTGCATAAGCCTTGGCGGCGAGCAGGCGGCGGAAGTCATAGCTGGTCGCTCCGCCCTTCGCGTCCATTTCCGCGATCAATTGGGCATAGTCTGCGGGATCGGTGACGATCGCGACGCTTTCATGATTCTTGGCCGCCGAGCGGACCATGGAAGGGCCGCCAATATCGATATTCTCGATAATCTCGTCCCTGTCCGCGCCACGGGCGACGGTCTGCGCGAAAGGATAGAGGTTCACCACAACGAGGTCGATCGCGCCGATCGCATGTTCCTGCATCGAGGCGACATGTTCGGGATTGCCGCGGACCGCGAGCAAGCCGCCATGGACCTTGGGGTGCAGCGTCTTGACGCGGCCGTCCATCATTTCCGGG
>DATEFI010000053.1:0-2697 GCA_035280705.1 Rhizorhapis sp.
AGAAGCAGGTCGGCTCAGGGCATATCGACTATTCGCCCGCCAACCACCAGGTGATGACGGAAATTCGCCGCGACAAGGTGCTTGGCATTTCCAATGGCATTCCCGAACAGGATGTCTGCCTCGGCAATCCCGGTGGCAAGCTGGCGGTCGTGGGCTGGGGTTCGACCTTTGGCCCGATCCATCAAGCCGTGCGCAGAGCGCGGAACAAGGGCCATGACGTCAGCCACATCCATATCCGTCACATCTGGCCGCTCCCCCGCAACCTGGGCGAGTTGCTGAAAGGCTATGATCGGATCCTGGTGCCGGAGATGAATACGGGTCAGCTGAAGACCGTGCTGCGCGACCAGTATCTGGTTGACGCAAAGCCCTTGAACAAGATTTCCGGCCAGCCCTTCCGCATTGCGGAAATCGAGGCTGCCATCGAGGAAGAGTTGAAGTGAAGAATCCCCAGCCGTTCGTGTTCGAAGTCGAAACATGTTCGCGCTACCGTCCCTCGACTTCGCTCGGGACGAACGGAGACCAAGAATGAACGAGATGACCAAACTCAGCATCAAGGATTTCGAGACCGACCAGGAAGTGCGCTGGTGCCCCGGCTGCGGCGACTATGCGATCCTGAAGGCCGTTCAGCGGACCATGCCGGAACTTGGCGTGCGGCCCGAAAATGTCGTGTTCGTCAGTGGCATCGGCTGCTCGTCCCGCTTTCCCTATTATATGGAAACATACGGCTTCCACACCATCCACGGCCGCGCGCCTGCGGTGGCGACGGGGGTAAAGCTCGCCAATCCGGAACTCGATGTCTGGATCATCACCGGCGACGGTGACGCGCTGTCGATCGGCGGCAACCACACCATGCATGTGCTGCGCCGCAATCTCGACTGCCAGATCCTGCTCTTCAACAACGAGATCTATGGCCTCACCAAGGGTCAGTACAGCCCGACGAGCCGCGTGGGCACGCAGAGCCCGTCCACTCCCTTCGGTTCGGTCGATCGCCCTGCCCGGCCCTGCGCCTTTGCCTTGGGTTCGGGCGCGCGTTTCGTCGCGCGCGCTTATGACGTATCGAAACAGCTTCCCGACGTGCTGAAGGCCGCTCACGCCCATAAGGGCGCCAGCTTTGTCGAGGTTTTCCAGAACTGCATCGTCTATAACAAGGATGTGTTCGCGGATTTCACCGAAAAGAAGAATGCGGACGTCGGCCAGCTCTGGCTGGAGGACGGCAAACCCATGCTCTATGACAAGGGCACCAAGGGATTGCGGCTCAATCTGGATCACCTCCACCTTGAGGTCGTTGACGTAGCCGACGGCGATTGGGAAGCGGCTGGCGTGCTCGTCCATGACGTGCGCAACCGGGCGGTCGCGCATATGCTTGTGGAAATGCCCTTTGGACCATTTCCCATGGCATTGGGTGTCCTCTACAACGACCCCGCGCCCACCTTTGACAGCGCTGTGATCGAACAGAACAAGGCCACTGCACAGGGCAAGGTTGCGGACCTCCAGAAGCTTGTGTCCAAGGGACAGACCTGGACCGTAGGAAAGCAAGCAGAACCCGCCTGATTTAGGTTCGGGAGGATTTTGGCGGTGGCATTGCCGTCAAATCCTCCCCGACAGCGGGAGCGTGACAAGCGCATGATTGCGCAAGCCGGGCGGCTCAGGCACATATGCCGCATGAACGCCATTCCCCCACGAGTTGACCGCTCCTCCGTCCGGTCAGGCGATGTTCTCCGCCGCAAAGCAGCCATGGCCCGGCTGGTGGCACCGCTGTTCCATAAAATATTGGACCGGATCGATGCGGGCCTCGAACAGGGTGCGCTGGAGGCATGGCTGCCCGATGGCACTACACGGATTCTGGGTGGACGTGGTCAGGGTCCCGTTTGTGAAGTTCGGGTTCATCGCTGGCGCTCACTGATCCGCCTGATCACTGCGGGATCGTCAGGATGGTATCGGGCTTGGGCCGCTCATGAGTGGGAGAGCCCTGATCCAGTGCCCCTGTTCGATCTGTTCATGCGCAACGCCGACACATTGGGTGACGTGGCCCGGGCGAGCGGGCTATCTCGCTGGGCGGCCAAAGCCCTGCATTCCCTGCGGCGCAATGACCGGCGGGGTGCCCGGCGGAACATCGAGTTTCACTACGACCTTGGCAATGACTTCTACGGCGCGTGGCTTGACAAAAGCTTGAGCTATTCCAGTGCCCTGTTCCGCGATGCCCACGACTTTCGCGAGCCGCTCGAACTGGCGCAGCAGCGCAAATATGAGGGGATACTGTCCCGCCTCGATCTCAAGAAAGGCTCCTCCTTGCTTGAGATCGGCTGCGGCTGGGGCGGCCTTGCGCTCGCAGCGCTCGATCATGCCGACATAAGCTATGACGGCCTTACGCTTTCACCGAGCCAGAAGGCCTTTACGCAAGAGCGTCTGAGCCACGCCAGCCTTTCAGGCCAAGCGCGCATTCTGCTCACCGACTATCGCGATGCCGGGGGCCAATATGACGCCATTGCCAGCGTGGAGATGGTCGAAGCGGTGGGCCAGCGTTATTGGCCGGACTATCTCGCCGCCATTCATCGTCTGCTGAAGCCCGGCGGACGGGCAGCCATCCAATATATCTGTATCGAGGAAACGCTGTTCGAGCGCTATGCGGCGAGCGCCGATTTCATCCAGAGCTATATCTTTCCGGGGGGCATGCTGCTCTCCGAGAGCCGGTTTCGT
>DATEFI010000054.1:0-4168 GCA_035280705.1 Rhizorhapis sp.
TCCCGTCTGCTGCGCGAGCGTATCGTGTTCGTCACGGGGGCGGTCGAGGACCAGA
Source organism: Rhizorhapis sp. (assembly GCA_035280705.1). GTDB lineage: Bacteria > Pseudomonadota > Alphaproteobacteria > Sphingomonadales > Sphingomonadaceae > Rhizorhapis. The sequence goes on from DATEFI010000054.1 coordinate 56, forward strand.
TGGCCTCGCTCATCGTGGCGCAATTGCTGTTCCTTGAGTCGGAAAATCCGAAAAAGGACATTTACATGTACATCAACTCGCCGGGCGGCGTGGTAACGGCGGGCATGGCGATCCACGATACCATGCAATATATCCGCCCGCGCGTCGGCACGGTGTGCATCGGCCAGGCGGCCTCCATGGGCAGCTTCCTGCTCGCGGCGGGCGAGCCCGGCATGCGTGTGGCGCTGTCCAATGCCCGCATCATGATCCACCAACCCTCCGGCGGGGCGCAGGGCATGGCGTCGGACATTGAGATCCAGGCGAAGGAAATTCTTCGTATCCGCAGCCGGATGAACAATCTCTATTCCAAATATACCGGACAAGCGCTGGAGAAGATCGAAACGGCGATGGACCGCGACACTTTCCTTGAAGCCGACGAAGCGAAGGCTTTCGGCCTTATCGACGAGGTGTTCGACCGCCGTCCGGCGGCGACCGAAGAAACGCCAAGGCTGGAGAGTTAAGCCACGCTGCACAGGATTGGAATCGAAGGTGAAATCGGGCGCAGCCATGAACTGCGCCCCTTTTCATGTGCGGTTTTGGCGGGCCGCCATGGAAAAAAAGACGTTAACGGGTTTGCAGGCTCGAAATTCACAGATTACCTTTTGAGCCGTGCCCAAAAGAAAAATTGCCATTGTTCGGCAGCAGGAATGCGGGCAACATGCCCAGAATCATGTGTCCGTAACACGGGCACAGGGAAGGTAAGATGACAAAATTGACGGGCTCTGATTCGAAAAGCACCCTTTACTGCAGTTTCTGCGGGAAGTCGCAACATGAGGTGCGTAAGCTGATAGCAGGGCCGACGGTATTCATTTGCGATGAATGCGTTGAACTGTGCAACGATATCATCCGTGAGGAAACCAAGGGCGGCCTTGTGGGCCGCAAGGACGGCGGCGTGCCGACGCCGCAGGAAATCTGCGACGTGCTCGACGATTATGTGATCGGCCAGGCGCAGGCAAAGCGCGTGCTCTCCGTTGCGGTCCACAACCATTACAAGCGCCTCAATCACGGGACGAAGGCGGGCGATGTGGAGCTTGCCAAGTCCAACATCCTGCTGGTGGGCCCCACCGGCTGCGGCAAGACGCTGCTGGCGCAGACGCTCGCCAAGACCTTCGACGTGCCCTTCACCATGGCGGACGCCACGACCCTCACCGAGGCGGGCTATGTCGGCGAGGATGTGGAGAACATCATCCTGAAGCTGCTGCAGGCCAGCGACTATAATGTCGAAAAGGCGCAGCGGGGCATCGTCTATATCGACGAGATCGACAAGATCAGCCGCAAGGCCGAAAATCCCTCCATCACTCGCGACGTGTCGGGCGAAGGCGTGCAGCAGGCGCTGCTGAAGCTGATGGAAGGCACCACCGCCAGCGTTCCGCCCCAGGGCGGCCGCAAGCATCCGCAGCAGGAATTCCTGCAGGTCGACACGACCAATATATTGTTCATCTGCGGCGGCGCCTTTGCGGGGCTGGAGAAGATCATCGGCGACCGGCTGGAAGCGAAGTCGATCGGCTTTGGCGCCCATGTCGCGGCGCCCGAGGAGCGCCGCACCGGAGAGCTGCTGCGTCAGTGTGAGCCGGAGGATCTGCTGAAATTCGGTCTTATCCCTGAATTTGTGGGCCGTCTTCCGGTCATCGCCACGCTCGAGGACCTCGACAATGAGGCGCTGGTCAAGATCCTGGCGGAGCCCAAGAACGCGCTCGTCAAACAGTATAAGAAGCTGTTCGACATGGAAAATGTCGAGCTGACCTTCACGGACGACGCGCTCGTGGCCGTGGCGAAGCGCGCCATTGAGCGGAAGACCGGTGCACGCGGACTGCGCTCCATCCTCGAGGCGATCCTGCTCGACACCATGTTCGACCTGCCCTCCATGCAAGGCGTGGGTGAAGTGGTCATCGACAAGGATGTGGTCGAAGGCCGCAAGGAGCCGGTGCGGGTGTTCAGCGAGCGGCGGAAGACCGGCGACGCGGCTTAAAAGTCCCGTCGCGATGATTCCCGCATCGCGGGAATGTCGGCCTTCTGAGACTTATGCAAAACTGTGCCTTCGCGCAGAACGGCTTGCCGCCGCTCAATAGACTTCAGATCCGTTCGTCCTGAGCTTGTCGAAGGGCTCTCTTGCCTTTCAAAGAGGGAAGGGCTTCGGCAGGCTCAGCCCGAACGGCGCTTATCGTGCCGTCATTTCAAGCACGCATCCAGCCCGTCCCGCTTCACCACGCCGATCCGCCGCATGATGCTGTTGCCATAGCGGCGGGTGAAGCCGGTGGGTGAGATTGCTGCGCGCTTCTTGGGGAGGGGCAGGACGGCGGCGATGCGGGCGGCTTCGGTGCGGGAAAGCCGGTCCGCACCGTGATTGAAGTAGCGGATGGCGCCGGCCTCAACGCCGTAGGTGCCGATGCCTGTCTCCGCGACATTGAGATAGACCTCCATGATGCGCTTTTTGGGCCAGAGCGTCTCTATGAGGAATGTGAACCAGGCCTCCAGGGCCTTGCGGAAGAACCAGCCGCCCTGCCACAGGAAAGCATTTTTGGCGGTCTGCTGGCTGATGGTGGAGCCGCCGCGGATACGATCGCCATCGGCATTTCGGCGCATTGCGTCCAATATGGCCTCTCTGTCGAAGCCGTGATGTGTGCAGAATTTGGCGTCCTCGCCGGCGATCACTGCCCGCGCCATGTCAGGGTCTATGTCATCCAGGGGCACCCAATCCTTGGTGATGCCCTTGCCATCGAGGATCATGGTCGCGGTCACGGGCGGCGGCACGAAGCGGTACAGAAGCACCCAAAGGACAGAAAAGAGGATGAAGTAAATCAGTATCTTGAACGCGGCGCGAAGGATGCCGCGCGAACCCGTTTTGTTAGCCATGCGTGATGATTAGCGCGGAGTTTTGCGTGCGTCATCAGGATATGTGGGTGGGAGGGGTGCTATTTTCCCTCTCCCATAGGGAGAGGATATGGTGGCTGCTTGTAGCCTAGCCGGAGTTGGTGAGGGGTCGTGCCCTATCAGCAGCGTTGGAACCCCTCACCCAACTTCGACCAGGACCGACTATGTCGGCCCAAGTCTCCGTAACCCTCTCCCTATGGGAGAGGAGTATAAGGCAGGTTAAAGCCCCGCCGGCAGCAGCTTGCGGTCGCCCGCGATGCGCATCATTGCCTTTTGCAGCTTTTCGAAGGCGCGGACCTCGATCTGGCGCACCCGTTCACGGCTGACGCCATAGACCTGGCTCAGTTCCTCGAGCGTCTTGGGCTCTTCGGCGAGGCGGCGTTCGGCGAGGATGTGTTTTTCGCGCTCATTGAGGTCGGCCATGGCCTCGACCAGCATTCCATGCCGGACATCGGCCTCCTGGGCGTCCGCAACCCGTTCGTCCTGGAGCGGGCCTTCGTCGGAAAGCCAGTCCTGCCACTGGCCGTCGCCATCCTCCCGCATCGGTACGTTGAGCGAGGTATCCCCGCCCATTGCCATGCGGCGGTTCATGCTGACGACGTCCTCCTCGGACACACCGAGATCGGTCGCGATCTTCTCCACATCCTCGGGGCGCAGATCGCCATCCTCGAACGCTTCGAGATTGTTCTTCATCCGGCGGAGATTGAAGAACAGCTTCTTCTGCGCTGCGGTGGTGCCCATCTTCACGAGGCTCCAGCTCCGCAGGATGAATTCCTGGATGGAGGCGCGGATCCACCACATCGCATAGGTGGCGAGGCGGAAGCCACGGTCGGGCTCGAACTTCTTGACGCCCTGCATCAGGCCAATGTTGCCCTCGGAGATCAGCTCGCTGACCGGCAGGCCGTAGCCGCGGTAACCCATGGCGATCTTCGCCACCAGGCGAAGGTGACTTGTCACCAGGCGGTGCGCCGCCTCGAGGTCGTTATGCTCGCGCCAGCGCTTGGCGAGCATGTACTCCTCCTGCTGCTCGAGCATGGGAAATTTGCGGATCTCCTGGAGATACCGCGAGAGACTCCCTTCGCCGCGCAGTGCCGGAAGTGTCATGGCCATAGGCTTCGTCTTTCTCCGCTACCCGGGCTGACGGTCGGCCGACTCCGGCCGATGCCGCCCAAGGCAAAGGTTGTCCCCTGATGTGATTTGAAC
>DATEFI010000055.1:0-2637 GCA_035280705.1 Rhizorhapis sp.
TGGATGAGGGCTTTTCAAGGGCCGTCATCAAGGTTTTCGTTGAGCTCTACAATCGCGGCCTCCTCTATCGCGACAAGCGCCTCGTCAATTGGGACCCCCGTTTCCGCACCGCCATTTCCGACCTGGAGGTGGAGACGAAGGAGGTGCAGGGCAAGTTCTGGCACTTCAAATATCAGCTTGAGGATGGCTCCGGCCATATCAGCGTCGCCACCACCCGGCCCGAAACCATGCTGGCCGATATGGCCGTCGCCGTGAACCCCGAGGACGAACGGTACAAGGCCCTCATCGGGAAGCGGGTCCGCCTGCCCATAACCGGGCGGCTCGTGCCGATCGTCGGCGATGAACATGCGGACCCGGAGCTTGGCTCGGGCGCGGTCAAGATCACGCCGGGCCATGATTTCAACGACTTCGAGGTCGGGAAGCGCGCAGGCATCAAGCCTGCCGATATGCTCAATATGCTCGATGCCGATGCGAAGGTCATTCAGACCGCAGACGGCCTGATCCCGGAGGAATTGCTGGGCCTCGACCGGTTCGAGGCACGCCGGATCGTCGTCGCCATGATCGAGCAAGCGGGATTGCTCGAACAGGTCGAAGACCGCGTGATCCAGACGCCCTTTGGCGACCGTTCGGGCGTCGTGATCGAACCCTGGCTGACCGACCAATGGTATGTCGACGCGGCAACCCTCGCCAAGCCCGCTATCGAGGCGGTGAAGACCGGCAAGATCGAGATCGTCCCGAAATCCTGGGAAAAGACCTATTTCAACTGGATGGAGAATATCCAGCCCTGGTGCGTCTCCCGCCAGCTTTGGTGGGGGCATCAGATACCGGCATGGTACGACACGGATGGCAATGTCTATGTCGCCGAGGATGAAACGGGCGCCCAGGCGCTAGCGGGCGACAGGCCCCTGATCCGCGATGCCGACGTCCTCGACACCTGGTTCTCCTCTGCCCTCTGGCCCTTCGGCACGCTTGGCTGGCCGGATGCCCAAAAACCCTCTCCCCTTCAGGGGAGAGGGTTGGGAGAGGGGAAATCCCTCACCTCCAACGCCGGATCAGGATCGCAGGACAGCTCCCTCCCCCCTGAAGGGGAGAGGGAAAACATGCTCGCCCGCCACTACCCCAACGACCTGCTGATCTCCGGCTTCGACATCCTCTTCTTCTGGGATGCGCGCATGATCATGCAGGGCATCGAGTTCATGGGCGAAGTTCCCTGGCGCCGGCTTTATCTCCATGGCCTTGTCCGCGCAGCCGATGGGCAGAAAATGTCCAAGTCCAAGGGCAATGTGGTCGACCCGCTGGGCCTGATCGACAAATATGGCGCGGACGCGCTGCGCTTCTTCATGGCGGCGATGGAAAGCCAGGGCCGCGATGTGAAGATGGATGAAAAGCGCGTCGAGGGCTATCGCAATTTCGCGACGAAGCTCTGGAATGCGGCGCGCTTCTGCCAGGCCAATGGCATCGGCGCAAGCAGCATGCTCCGCGCGCCCGACGCGGACCTGCCCGTCAACCGCTGGATCATCGCCGAAACCGTCGCGACGGTACAGGCGCTTGATCTCGCCATGGCCGAACTTCGCTTCGATGCAGCGGTCAACGCCATCTATCATTTCGTCTGGGACCGGTTCTGCGACTGGTATCTGGAACTCATCAAACCCGAATTGTCGTCCACCACTGGCGCTGAGCCTGCCGAAGCCGAGTCCGAACGGGCAGAGGAAACCCGGCAAGTCGCGGGCTGGGTGCTCGACCAGATTCTGGTGATGCTCCATCCCTTCATGCCCTTCGTCACCGAAGAATTGTGGCATGCCATGGGCGAGCGGGAGAATGAACTGATCGTCGCCCATTGGCCGCAGCCGGACGCCCATGCGCTCGACCGGACAGCAAGCGAAGAGATCGACTGGCTGATTCGGCTGGTGTCGGGCATCCGCACCGCCCGCGCGGAACTCAGTGTTCCTCCCGGCGCCAGGATGACCGCCTATGTTCGTGACGCCGCAGCGGCCACGGCTGAGCGGCTGCAACGCCAATCGGGCGCGCTCGCCCGGCTGGCGCGCATCGAAACATTGTCATTCGACGCAGCCCCCGCTGGCGGAGCCGCTCAGGTGGTCGTGGATGAGGCAACCTATGTCCTGCCGCTCGAGGGGGTCATCGACCTTGCTGCCGAAAAAGCCCGCTTGGCAAAAGCGCTGGAGGCCGCAAGCAAGGAACGGGACACGCTGGCAAAGCGCCTTGAAAACCCCGCCTTCGTCGAGCGCGCAAAGCCCGAAGCCGTCGCCAAGGCGCGCGAGGATTTCGCCGAAAAGGCGGCCGAGGCTGAACGCCTCGAAGCGGCGCTCAAGCGCCTCGGCTAGGACCGGATCGTCATGTAAACCCGTCGTCCCTGCCCTTCGACTGCCCGCAGGGCGGGCGCTCAGGATAAACTGCGGCTTTCGGCCGCAGGCAGGGACGACGGGAAGATGCTGCTATAGGGCCGTAGCAGACGTGAAGAGCATCGCGCAAAATTTCCCCAAAAGGAGCGTGATCGCTCTTGCAACATAGGGCGGATGATCATAAAGCCGCCCCTCTGGTCGGGGCGTAGCGCAGCCTGGTAGCGCATCACACTGGGGGTGTGGGGGTCGGAGGTTCGAATCCTCTCGTCCCGACCAA
>DATEFI010000056.1:0-3176 GCA_035280705.1 Rhizorhapis sp.
CAAGGTGGCCGACAAGCGCATCTTCCCGGCGCTCGACGTCGGCAAGTCGGGCACCCGCAAGGAAGAGCGGCTGGTCGAGCACAAGAAGGATGTCGTCATCCTGCTCGACTCCATCACCCGCCTTGGCCGCGCCTACAACACGGTGGTGCCGAGCTCGGGCAAGGTGCTGACCGGCGGCGTAGACGCCAATGCGCTCCAGCGGCCAAAGCGCTTCTTCGGCGCTGCCCGCAATATCGAGGAGGGCGGCTCGCTTTCGATCATCGCGACGGCGCTGATCGATACCGGCAGCCGCATGGACGAAGTCATTTTCGAAGAGTTCAAGGGCACCGGCAACAGCGAAATCGTGCTTGACCGCAAGGTCGCCGACAAGCGCATCTTCCCCTCGCTCGATGTCGGCAAGTCCGGCACGCGCAAGGAAGAGCTGCTGGTCGAGAAGGACAAGCTGTCCAAGATGTGGGTGCTGCGCCGCATTCTCATGCAGATGGGAACGATCGATGCCATGGAATTCCTGCTCGACAAGATGAAGGATTCCAAGACCAACGACGATTTCTTCGACAGCATGAACCAATAAGCCACAAGAGCATTTGGGTCCTATGCTTGCATTCCTCGCTGCCAGCGCTGCCGCCGCATCCGGTATCGGATCGCCTGCCGAAATCTGGGCGGCCATCGCTCATGATTTCACCAATCTGGATAATCCCGCTGCCTTGGCCGCCTTTGGCCAGGTATTGATGATCGACCTGGTGCTGGCCGGCGACAATGCGATCGTCGTGGGTGCCCTTGCGGCAGGCCTTCCTGCGCATCAGCGCAAACAGGTGATCCTCATCGGCATCGGCGCAGCCTTGCTGTTGCGCATCTTCTTTGCGCTGATCGTGAGCGTCCTGCTGGGCATAGTCGGCCTGATCCTGGCGGGTGGCCTGCTGCTGCTTTGGGTTGCATGGAAGATGTGGCGCGAATTGCGCGAGACCGGTGAGAATATTGGGTCGCCTGAAATCGGCGGCGACGAGCATAGCGGCCTGCGGCCTGCGAAAAGCTTTGCTGGCGCGGCCTGGGCGGTCGCGCTCGCTGATGTTTCCATGAGCCTCGACAATGTGCTCGCCGTGGCAGGGGCGGCACGGGATCACCCTGGAATCCTGATAATCGGTCTGCTGCTGTCGGTGGCGCTGATGGGCCTGGCTGCAAACCTGATCGCCAAATATATCGAGCGCTATCGCTGGATCGCCTATGTGGGTTTGGCGATCATCGTCTATGTGGCCGGCAAGATGATCTATGATGGGTTTGTCGATCATCAGGTGGGGATACTGACCCTGCTTGCTTGAGGCCGAGGCAAGAGCATAAGGCAGCTCGGCTGCATGGATCCGATGGGCAGAATCCCCTCCCGCGTTTCTATCCTTTTTGGCTAAAGTGATTTCGAGCCAGATGGAATCATCTGGCGGCTCGGAAATCACCGAGAACAAGGGAATATTAGACTCGTTCCGGTTCAATCAGAACCGGAACGAGTCTAAGAACATGGCCCGTCCGGGCTGAGCTTGTCGAAGCTCAATCCCCTCTTCACGAAAGAAAGGCCCGCCCTTCTATAAAATCAGGGCGGGCGGTTCCGATTCAAATCTTCCACGACATTGCGAGCTGCTGGTCTTGGACCGTCAGCCGCCAAGCCGTACTGACTTAGCCCAAATGCAGTGCGAAGAAGTCTGCGGTGCGCTGGTCGGCGAGGCGGGCGCCTTCCTCATTTCTGCGTTGACCCATTTGGGTAGCGAAGCCATGGTCGAGGCCCGGATAGTCATGGAGGGTGACCTTCGGATGATCGCCCAGCCCCTCATGAACAAGCTTTTGCTGTTCAGGCGGGACGAAATGGTCGGCACCGGCGATATGCAGCATTACCGGATGAGCGATCGCATGCGATTCCCGCAGAAGATTGTCGACACCCACCGCATAATAGCCGACCGACGCACTGATGTCCGTACGCGCGGCGGTCATGAAGGCGAGACGGCCGCCAAGACAATATCCGACGCAGCCCACCCTGGCATGTTCGCCAAGTTTCCCGCGGGCGGCATGGATGACAGCTTCGATATCCCGCACGCCCTTGTCCTGATCAAACTTCCCGAGCAGGCCGAGTGCCTCGTTCATTTCCTCGGGCACATCGGGATCGAGTTCGATGCCGGGCTGGATGCGCCAGAAGAGATCGGGCGCATAGGCGATATAGCCGGCCTCCGCCCAATTGTCGCACTTCCGGCGAATGCCTTCATTCACACCGAAAATTTCCTGAATGACGATGATGGCGGCCTTGGGCTGTCCGGATGGCTCGGCAACATAGCAGCCAAAACTCTGGTCGTTTTCCAGTGTGGGGATGGAGGTCATTCCGCTCATCTCTGATCCTTTCCTGTAACAGACTCGGAAACCGGCTGCCCGGCTGGACCCACTATGTCATGGCCACAAGCGAGTTGAAACCATGGCATTACTTGAAAAACTGGCATTTCCGACAATGTTGCGGCATGTAGGGACTCTCACTCGGGCCGGAGCAGAAATGCATGAATGTCAGTGTTAATATCGATTGCACGCCGGAGGAGGCGCGTACTTTTCTGGGCCTGCCCGATGTGTCGCCCATTCATGCGAAATATGTGCAGACGATGCTCGAAGCCATGGACGGTATCAGCAATGTGGAGCAGATGGAAAATCTGTTCCGCAGTTTCTCGCCGATGGGCGATGCCGGTATGCGGCTGTTCCAGCAATTGATGGATATCGGCCTGGGCGGCGGTCAGAACAAGTCCTCCAAATGACAATCTGCGCCTGATGATTTTGGCATCATGACGGCGCGCATGACGATCTTTGCCCTGTCGAGCGGGATGCCGCCCGCGGCCATCGCCGTCGTTCGCATCAGCGGGCCTGAGGCGGCCGCCGCGATTGCGGCCCTGGCTGGCAAACTGCCTCCACCACGGCGCGCCAGCATGCGGACCTTGCGCGATCCGGCGGCGAATATGGAGCTCGACCAGGCTCTTGTGCTGTGGTTTCCCGGCCCCGGAAGCGCGACCGGGGAAGACCTGGCCGAACTTCATCTGCACGGGGGAAGGGCCGTCGTTCAGGCGGTTCTTTCGGCACTCGCGCGGTGCGAGGGTTTGAGGGAGGCCCTTCCGGGAGAATTTACCCGCCGCGCCCTTGAGAATGGCCGCATCGACCTAAGC
>DATEFI010000057.1:0-6424 GCA_035280705.1 Rhizorhapis sp.
GTCGCCAATGGCACCGGCATGAAGGTCGCACGCCGGGGCATGATCGGCCCGGATTTTTCCGGCGGCGATCCCACGGCGCCGCTTGTTCCTCTGGAGGACACCGTTTCGGCTTTCGCTGAATATCTGGAGCGGGCTGAAACCGGGCTTGTCGATTATGTGGTGGGCGCCCGGCCCGGTCCCGGCGTGTTCGTCCTTGGCACGCATGACGATCCACGCCAGCAGCATTTCCTCAATCTCTACAAGCTTGGGACTGGCCCCTATTATTGTTTCTACACGCCCTATCATCTCTGCCATTTCGAGGTGCCCAATTCGGTGGCCCGGGCGGCGATTTTCGGGGATGCGGTGCTTGCGCCGCAGGCGGGTCCGCAAGTGGGCGTGATAGCCGTCGCCAAGAAGGACCTGGTCCCCGGCGAGGTGATCGCCGAATTCGGCGGCTTTGAGGCTTATGGCGTGGCCGAGAACAGCGAGGTGGTTGCTCGTGAGGGGCTGCTGCCGCTGGGCGTGGCCCTGGGGTGCCGCTTGGTGCGGCCGGTGCCCAAGGACGCGCCGCTAAGCTATTCTGATGTGGAGGTGCCGCCGGGCCGCGTCGTGGATGCGCTCTATGCCGAGCAGGCGGAGCGCTTCCCGCTGACCGAACCGGCTTTGATAGGGGGCTCGCTATGATCTTTCACGAAACCACGCTCAAGGACGCCTGGCTGATCGAGCTGGAACTCAGGGGAGACGAACGCGGCAGCTTCGCCAGGACCATGTGCCGCGATGAATTTGCGAGGCACGGACTTGTCACGGACTATGTCCAGCAGAACATGTCCGTCTCTGCCAAGGCCGGTACGATCCGGGGCATGCACTTCCAGCGTCCGCCCTATACCGAAGCGAAGCTGGTGCGCAGCGTCCGGGGAACCATATTGGACGTGATCATCGATCTGCGGCGGAGTTCGCCCACTTATCTGAAGCATGAAGGGTTCGAGCTTTCGGCGGAAAACCACCGGCAGCTCTATGTGCCACCGGGCTTTGCCCATGCCTTCCAGACGCTGGTGGACGATATTGAGGTGTCCTACCTCGTCTCGGCACCCTACACGCCGGAGGCCGAGGGCGGGGTGCGCTACAGCGATCCCATGCTCGACATCAAATGGCCGCTGCCAGTGACGGTGATCTCCGAAAAGGACGCGAATTGGCCGCTGCTGACGGCTGAAGGGCCGGGCGTGTTTTGATGGTGAGGGGGTTAGGAGCGGATATTTCCGTCGTCCCTGACCTTTGACTGCCCGCAGGCCGGGCGCTCAGGATAAACTGCGGCTTTCGGCCGCAGGCAGCGACCCGGCTTCTCTAAGGTTGAAGAAAAAGCGGGGCCCCCTGTCTTCGCAGGGGCGACGGCTTGGTTTTCCTCAAAGGCAGCAAAAACCTATATTGCCCCTCACGCTCCATATAGCGCATCCAGCCGCTCGCCATAGCGTGCGCGGATCATGTGGCGGCGGATCTTCATGGACGGCGTCATCTCCTGATTCTCGATGGAAAAGGGTTCATCCGCGAAGATGAAGCGCCGGACCTTCTCCGTCACCGACAGGTCCTTGTTCACCTGATCAACCGAAGCGCGGATGGCCGTTTGAAAGGCGGGGTTCGCCTTCAGCGCCATGCCGTCCTGCGGCAGGCCGTTGGCCTTCGCCCATTCCTTCGTCCATTCGGCATCAGGGACGATCACCCCCACCAGATGCGGCCGCTTGTCCCCCCAGACCATGGCCTGGGCGATTTCGGGCTGCAGCGTCAGCATGCCCTCAATCTTCTGCGGCGCTACATTCTCGCCCTTGTCATTGACGATGATGTCCTTCTTGCGGTCAGTGATCCGGATGCGGCCTTTTTCGTCAATGATGCCGATGTCGCCGGTGTGCAGCCAATCGTCGGCCAGCACCCGGTCGGTTTCGCGCTCGTTGCGCCAATAACCCTTCATCACCAGTTCGCCGCGCACCAGGATTTCGCCATCCTCGGCAATCCGGACTTCGGTGTTTTTAAGCGGCGGACCGACCATGTCCATCTTGAGGCCAGCGCTAGGGCGGTTGCAGCTTACCACCGGCGCCGCTTCGGTCTGGCCATAGCCCTGAAGCAGCGTAAGGCCCAGGGAATGGAAGAATATGCCAACATCTGGATTGAGCGGTGCGCCGCCCGACACCAGCGCCTTTATCCGGCCGCCGAATCGCTTCTGAATCTTCGGCCTTATCGTGCGGTTGACCAGCGTTTGCATCGGCCGGTCCCATAGCGGCACGCCGCCCGCATAGCTCTTGCCGCCGATCCGCAGGGCCTGGCGGAGAAGATAGGCGGCAAGCGGTCCCTGCTTTCCCACCGCCTTCAGCATACGGGTGCGCAGCACCTCGAACAGGCGGGGGACCACGACGATGATGGTCGGCCGCACTTCCTCCATATTGGAAGCGAGCTTCTCAAGCCCTTCGGCATAATAAATCTGTGCGCCAAGACCGATGGGGAAGAACTGCCCGCCGGTATGTTCATAGGCATGGGAGAGCGGCAGGAAGGACAGGAAGACCTCATCACTCCAGCCAAAATCCTGGGCAATGATCTCTATGCAGCCGTCGACATTGTGCAGGATGGCCCCATGATGCTGCATCACGCCGCGCGGCGACCCGCCGGTGCCGCTGGTGTAGATGAGGCAGGCAAGGTCATCGCGGTGGAGCTGCTGCGCCTGTTCGGCGCAGGCCGCAACGTCGCCGGTATGGCTGGCGATCAGCTTGTCCCACTCCCTGAACTCCACCGCTCCGCCCTGTATGGGGCGGATTGGCTCGATCGAGATCACCAGATTGGCCTGCGAGCGGAGCACGGCGGGCATCAAGGTCCTGGCAAGCTTTGCCGTGGACACGATCACGGCCTTCGCGGCGCTGTCGTCCAATATATGCTGATGATCGCGCGTGGTGTTCGTCGTGTAGGTCGGCACGGTCACGCCGCCCGCCGCCATGATGGCCAGATCGGCAATGCAGAATTCCGGGCGGTTTTCCGACACCAGCATCACGGTATCGCCTCTGCGCAGGCCGCTCGCCTTCAGCCCTTCCGCCAGGGCCGCGACCCGCCTGGCGGTCTCCGCCCAGCTGATCGGCCGCCACTCGCCGCCCATTTTGTGCCAGAGAAAAGGGGCTTCGCCCTTTTCCGCAGCCCGTGTGAAGAACATGGTCACCAGATTGGGAAAATGTTCGAACGCGCGCATGCGGACCCCTCGATTAGCTTATCTTCCGTAGCGTAAGCGGGATGTCCGTTGTGCGGGGTGTGAAGTCAAGGATGAATATGCCGGCGCCCGCGATCAGGCGTAGCGTTCCGCCGTGGCCCGGATCAGCGCGATCATGTTGGGAATGCCCTGCGTGCGGTTCGAACTCAATTGATTGCGCAGATCGAAGGGGGCGAGGGCGCCTTCGATGTCGGTGGCGAGTATCTGTGCCGGCTGGCGGTCCTGAACGGCGAGCAAGACGAGCGCGATGATGCCCTTGGTGATGGCGGCGTTGCTGTCCGCCAGAAAATGCAGCGCCCCGTCCTCACGCACCGTGGGATAAACCCAGACGGCTGCTGAGCATCCCCGCACAAGGGTCGCGTCGGTCTTGAGCGCTTCAGGCATCGGTTCCAATGCCTTGCCAAGGTCGATCAGCAACCGGTAACGGTCGTCGGCCTCGAGAAATTCATATTCGTCGAACAATTCGGTAAGCGCGTTCATGACCGCGAGATAGTCATTCGATGCCGATTTGTCGAAGGGGATTTATGCCAAATTCCAGTGAAGGTGATTGGCAGGGGAAAGTGAGACGTTCCATCCGACTTTATCCCATCTGCCTTTATCCCATCTGACGTTATTCCGTCGTCCCTGCGCAGGCAGGGACCCCGCTTCTGTTTGGCAAGGTTGAAGGACAGCGGGGCCCCTGCCTTCGCAGGGGCGACGGCTCAGTTTTTCCTCAACGGCAGAACAACCCAGCACGGACCCCGACTTCTTCCTGGACCCGGGTCAGATATCGACACCCGCCGCAATCGCCTCCAGCTTGCGGATCCGTTCCTTGAGGTCCGCCATTTCTATCCGTGTATTGGTGGAGGGCGATGCGTTGTCGCCCGGCTGCTGGTCCAGAGCGGCCTTCTTATATTCCAGCCACCCCTGCCAGGCGCGTAGGGCCGTGAGGCAGAGGATCGTGACAATGGTGATGCCGGACAGTGCTGCGATCAGATAGGCGTATGACTCCTGCATTGACATTCCCCTGATACGAAGATGCGGCTGGATTTTTGGACGAGAGCGGACCAATGGCAGAATAGCGGCTTGATATCTCTGGCAAATACCGCGTCAATCGTCCCCTTTTTCGACCAGCGCCGGGAATTGATCGACAAACTGCATTTTCCAGTCATTGAGTCAGCGCAGGCTATCGATCTCGTCCGCCAGCCGCTTGTTGTGGCTCGTATAGTGCGTTTCGACCTCCGCCAGGCGGCGGTCGATGTCCCGGAACTTCGCCCGGACGTCGCGCGCGGTCCGTGTCGGATTGCTGCGTACGCCCTGCCAGAATTTCTGGTCTTCCTTGCTGGAATAGAGCCCCAGAGGCTTTGGCTGCGCGAGCCAGGCGGCGAGGAAATAGGCGATCAGCGTCCAGGGAAAAGCCCCCATGAGCGTGATCAGCACCGCGCCGATCCTGACCCAGAGCACATCGATGCCGGTATAATCGGCAATTCCCGAGCAGACGCCCAGCCATTTGGCATTCTGCTTGTCGAGGTAGAATTTGGTACGGCTGGCAGTCATCTCAATTTCTCCGGTCAAGATCATAGTCCGACGGCACAACCGGCCGCGCCGGGTTCCAGTCGGGGTGGTCGGCGGCAACGATGCGCTCGATCGTGGCGAGGCGCTCTTCAAGCCGCCGGGCGGTTTCATGCAGGTCGTCGAGCAGGCGCTCATCGTCGGTGGTCAGCGTTGCGGCGGTCTTCCAGCGGGTGACATAGTGGAGGATCAGCCAGGGCAGCCCGATGAAGAGCATGCCCACGACCATGATGGGGACCAGGGTATCTTCCATGCGCTCAGTCCTTCTGCTGCTGTTGCGCGGCCTTCAGGCGGGCAAGCTCGGCCTCTACCTTGTCATTGGATTCAAGCTCCGCAATCTCTTCCTCCAGCGACTTCGGCTGCGCGCCCATGCCCATCGCATCGGCACGGCCCTCGGCAAGGTCGGCGCGGCGCTCCAGCATCTCAAACCGGGCAAAGGCGTCCTGAACCCGCTCGCCGGCATAGGCTTCCCTCATCCGCAGGCGATTCTGGGCGCTTTCCATTCGGGTGGCAATGCTGTTCTGCCGGGCCCTCGCCTCGCGGAGCTTTGCCTGAAGCTTGGAGATGTCCTCCTCATTCGTCCGCAGCGCCTCGTCCAAGGTTCCGATCTCGGCCTGCAACTGCCCGGCCATGTCAGCCGCCTTCTGGCGCTCGACCAGGGCAGCCTTGGCCAGATCCTCGCGGTCCTTCGAAAGCGCAAGCTGCGCCTTTTCCATCCAGCTTTCCTGCAGCTTTTCCAGCCTGTCGATATGGCGGCGCATTTCCTTCTGGTCGGCGATGTTGCGGGCTGCCGATGCGCGCACCTCCACCAGCGTCTCCTCCATTTCGAGGATAATCATGCGGATCATCTTCGCCGGATCTTCCGCCTTGTCGAGCAAGTCAGTCACATTGGCGGCAATGATGTCGCGGGTGCGTGAGAAAATACCCATTTCAAAACTCCTGGTCGTCAAAATATGGCCGGAGCGGGCGAAGGGAGGTCCCGCTCCGGCGCCGCGGCGTCAGGCAAGATAGTGTCCGGGCGCCGGGAGATTCTGGCCTTGGGCCAATATGGCTTCAGGCGCATTGCTGTTGGCTCTGGCGGGTCCAACCGCGCTCAGGATCATCGTTGTTCCAAAGAGCAGCGCGCAGAGGGCGGCGGACAGGCTTTTGCCGATTTCGAACGTACTAGGCATTGTTGTTACTCCCTAGATTTGGCCTTCAAAAGGTCCGCCGTCTTTGTCGTGGCGGATTGCCCTTATCTCTGCATGGGCCGTGCCAATTTTGGGAAATGGCGGGAATTCGCGATTTTCTCCTTTTCAAGCAGCAGGGCTTGGGCTTTTGTCTTGCTAAAATATGGCGAAATATACCATGTATTGGCAATGGATAAGGAAACACAGTTCATTGGCCAGTCATCGGCGTTTCTCGATGCGGTGGAACTGGCGGGCCGGGCGGCTGAGTTGAACAGGCCGGCCCTGGTCATTGGCGAGCGGGGGACCGGCAAGGAACTGATCGCCGAGCGTATCCATCATCTAAGCCCCCGCTGGGCGGGACCGCTCATCATCATGAATTGCGCCGCCCTGCCCGAGACGCTGATCGAAGCGGAGCTGTTCGGGCATGAGGCCGGAGCCTTTACAGGCGCCGTTCGGGCACGGGCGGGGCGTTTCGAGGAGGCCGATG
>DATEFI010000058.1:0-12987 GCA_035280705.1 Rhizorhapis sp.
CGGGAACATCGACGCGGCCAAGGCTGTCGGCGCCCGCATCGCGGAAGCCGCCAAGAAGGCCGGCGTGACGCAGGTTGTGTTCGACCGTGGCGGTTTCCTGTTCCACGGACGCGTCAAGGCGCTGGCGGATGCCGCGCGTGAAGGCGGATTGGAGTTCTGATCATGGCAGAAGAAAACAACATCGAAGCGGAAGCCGTCACCGGCGTTGAAGGCGAAGCGCCCCAGCAGGAAGGCCGGGGCCGTCGCGGACGCGGTGGCCGTGGCGGAGAACGCGGCGAGCGCGGTGGGCGTGGCCGTCGTGACGACCGCCGTCTCCGCGAGGAGGAGCAGGGCGAAGAGCTGATCGAAAAGCTCGTTCACATCAACCGCGTTTCGAAGACAGTGAAGGGCGGCAAGCGCTTCGGTTTCGCTGCGCTGGTCGTGGTCGGTGACGGCAAGGGCCGTGCGGGCTTCGGCCATGGCAAGGCCCGCGAAGTGCCTGAGGCGATCTCCAAGGCGACTGCTTCGGCCAAGAAGAAGATGGTTCGCGTTCCGCTGAAGGAAGGCCGCACGCTGCATCATGACGGCAAGGGCCATTTTGGCGCAGGCAAGGTGACGCTGCGTTCGGCTCCGGCCGGTACGGGCATCATCGCCGGCGGTCCGATGCGCGCTGTGTTCGAGAGCCTGGGCGTTGCGGACGTGGTGACCAAGTCGGTCGGTACCTCCAACCCCTATAATATGATCCGGGCGACCTTCTCGGCGCTTGGTGAACAGACCAGCCCCAAGTCGGTGGCGCAGCGTCGCGGCAAGAAGGTTGCCGAACTGCTGCGGCGCGGCGGCGCTTCCGAAGCGGTTGCGCAGGCTGACGCTGAAGCGATTGTGGAGTAAGCCCCCATGGCGAAGATCAAGATCAAGCAGACGGGTTCGCCCATCCGCCGCCCCGAAGCCCAGCGCAAGGTGCTGGTCGGCCTTGGCCTCAACAAGCTTCACCGCGTGGTGGAGCATGAGGATACGCCCGAGATTCGCGGCATGATCCAGGCGGTGCGCCACATGGTCGAGGTGGTTGAATAAACCCGGCAAGCCCTCTCCTTCAGAGGAGAGGGAGTTTAGCGCGAACATAGCGAAAGCGAGTGCAAGAACATGAAACTGAACGACATTTCCGATAATGCAGGCGCCCGGAAGGGCCGCATGCGCGTTGGCCGGGGCATCGGCTCGGGCAAAGGCAAGACCGCCGGTCGCGGCCAGAAGGGTGCGAAGGCGCGCTCGGGTGTTTCGATCAACGGCTTCGAGGGTGGCCAGATGCCGCTCCACATGCGCCTGCCGAAGCGTGGCTTCAACAACATCTTCCGCAAGGATTATGCCGAGGCCAATCTGGGCGCGGTGCAGAAGGCGATCGACGCTGGCAAGCTCAACGCGTCTGCAATCGTCGATCAGGCCGCGCTGAAGGCCGCAGGCCTGGTGCGCGGCGGCAAGAACGGTGTCCGTTTGCTCGCCAAGGGCGATTTCAATGCGAAGGTCAGCTTCGCCGTTGCAGGCGCTTCAAAGGCTGCCGTCGAGGCGGTCGAAAAGGCTGGCGGCAAGGTGGAGATCCTTGCCAAGGCGAAGGCTGCAGCGGAATAAGCATTGGCCGGCTAGTTGCATTAATGACCCCGTCTGCCCAGATGGTGCAGCGGGGTCGTCATGTTTCTGGCTAAACCAAGTTTGCGGCGTGGACCCATCTCGCGGCGTTGCGGCTAGCGGAGCGCGCAGGAGATGGATTCCCGCCTTCGCGGGAGTGACGAAAGGCATTCGACTTCCCGCACGCAGCCCGCTAAGGGATTCGATCAAACGCTTCCCGGCGCACGAATATGATCGAGGTTTAAGGCAAATATGGCATCGAGAGCCGACCAGCTTGCATCCAATCTGAGCCTGGCGAAATTTTCGCAGGCCACTGACCTCAAGAAGCGCCTCTGGTTCACCCTGGGAGCGCTGATCGTGTTCCGCTTCTTGAGCTTCGTTCCGCTGCCGGGTATCGATCCGACGGTGCTTTCGCAGCTCTATGCCCAGACCAAGGGCGGTGTTCTCGATATCTTCAACACCTTTTCGGGTGGTTCGCTGGAGCGCATGAGCCTCATTGCGCTGGGTGTCATGCCCTATATTACGGCGTCCATCGTGGTGCAGCTCGCGGCATCGCTCTCGCCAACGCTCGCCGCCATCAAGAAGGAAGGCGAAAGCGGGCGTAAGAAGCTCAACCAATATACCCGCTATGGGACAGTCGGCCTGACCGCCGTTCAGGGCTATTTCATTGCCGTTGGTCTTGAAAGCTATGGCGCCCAGTCGGGACTGCAAGCGGTGGTCGAGCCCGGTATGCTGTTCCGCGTCGCGGCCGTGGTCTCGCTGATCGGGGGCACAATGTTCCTGATGTGGCTGGGCGAGCAGATCACCAGCCGGGGCATCGGCAATGGTGTGTCGCTGATCATCATGGCGGGCATCGTTGCGCAGCTGCCGGTGACCCTCACCAACTTGTTTCAGAGCGGCAGGGAAGGTTCGATTTCCGGTCTGCTCATCATGGGCGTCATAGTGCTGGCGCTGGGCCTCATCGCCTTCATCTGCTTCATGGAGCGCGCGCAACGCCGCGTGCTGATCCAATATCCCAAGCGCCAGACGCGCCAGGGCATCATGCAGGCGGACCGCAGCCATCTGCCGCTCAAGGTCAACACGGCGGGCGTCATTCCGCCCATCTTTGCTTCATCGCTGCTGCTGATGCCGCTCACCATCTCTCAGTTCGCAGGCAATCGTGTGGCGGGCGAAAGCGCCTGGGGCGATTTCATCATTGAGCTCAATCAGTGGCTCGCCCATGGCACGCCGGTTTATATGGCGCTTTATGGCCTTGGCATTGTCTTCTTCTGCTTCTTCTATACGGCAGTTGTCTTCAACCCGGAGGAAACCGCCGAAAATCTGAAGCGCAATGGCGGCTTCATTCCGGGTATCCGGCCGGGCAAGAATACGGAGAGCTATCTGGATTATGTGCTGACCCGCATCACGGTGATCGGCGCTGCCTATCTGGCGTTTATCTGCCTTGTGCCGGAATTTCTGATCGCTCGCGCGGGCATTCCCTTCTATCTTGGAGGAACCAGCCTGTTGATCGTCGTGAACGTTACGGTAGACACGGTGACGCAGATTCAGAGCCATCTCTTGGCCCATCAATATGGGGACCTCATAAAGAAGGCGAAGTTGAAGGGCGGACGCTTGCGTTAATCTGGCTTCGTACAGGGGAGTAAGCCACTCATGAACATAATTTTACTGGGGCCTCCGGGCGCAGGAAAGGGCACCCAGGCGAGCCGCCTTGAGGCGGAGCGCGGAATGGTCCAGCTTTCGACGGGGGATATGCTGCGGGCGGCGGTGAAGGCAGGAACGCCGATCGGCCTAAAGGCAAAGGCGGTCATGGACGCCGGAGAACTGGTCTCCGACGAGATCGTCTCGGGCATCATTGGCGACCGCCTGGACGAACTGGGTGCCGACACCGGCGTGATCTTTGACGGTTATCCGCGCACGGCCGCCCAGGCCGAATCCCTTGATCAGATTCTTGCGGAACGCGGCCGGACACTTGACCATGTTATCGAACTGGCGGTCGATGAGGACGCGCTGGTCGAGCGCATCACCGGCCGCTTCACTTGTGCAGCCTGTGGCGAGGGTTATCACGACAAGTTCAAACTGCCCGCGAAAGAAGGCGTTTGCGACAAATGCGGGGGGACGGATTTCAAGCGCCGCCCAGACGACAATGAGGAGACGGTTCGGACCCGCATGGCGGAATATCGCGCCAAGACCGCGCCGATCCTCCCGATCTACGAAGCCCGCGGAATCGTCAGCCGTGTCGATGGCATGGCCGATATGAACGACGTGTCATCCGCGATAGGGGCTATACTCGACGGCGAATGAGAGGAGTTCGGCCCATGGATTGGATTTGTCGAGGTGACCTGAAGCGGCTTCGACAGGCTCAGCCCGAACGGGTGGTCCCGAGTTAAGACATGTCGACGGAAGAGGAGAAGATATTACCTCCGCCGGAGCACCATACAGCATGTGGCGGGCAAGTTCGCCACAACCGCTGGAACAATTGCCCAAATGAAAACCGCCCCAATGGCCGTAGAGCCTGGGGCGGTCGTTCAAATCAGGCGAAGAGGACGGTAGAGTAGGTCAGTACGTTGACTGCCACCGTTACCAGGCCCACCGCGCCATAAAGTGCGATGCGCATTTCAATTGCTCCTTGCAGTTTTCTTGCATCGCGGCCCCTATGCTGGCGGGGCGATGTTCGCAAACGCAAAAAAATTATTGCGCTTGCACAAAATGCAACGGTTCATGGTGGCTTTACACCGGCTCGGCGTGTTTCAGCCGCGAAAATGGTCTTACGGTGACGAGCCTTAAATCTGCAACACCGTTGGCCCTGAACCTGTTGAAGCCAATTCCCTTTGAGGAAAAAAGGGGCTTCGGCAAGCTCAGTCCGAACGGCGGTTGGTGCGGATTGAGGGCATGACGCTATAAGCGAGTGCTCGGTGCCGTGGTGCTGCGCCCAATGACCCTCCTTGGGGAGCCTCGGTCCCACAGTGTGTCGCCGGTTCGGATTTTCACAAAATAAGGTTCCAACCCGGTTGAAACTGCATTAACCGGCGCCTTGATCCCAAGGTGAAAAGGCGAATCCATGACTGTTCCGGGCCACGAATCCATTCTGATCGTCGACTTCGGCAGCCAGGTGACCCAGCTCATCGCCCGCCGCGTCCGCGAAGCCGGGGTGTATAGTGAAATTGCCCCCTTCAGCATGGCGGCCGAAGCCTTTGAACGGATGAAGCCGAAGGGGATCATCCTCTCCGGCGGCCCCGCGTCCGTGACAGACGAAGGAAGCCCCCGCGCGCCGCAGCAGCTTTTCGAGGCGGGCATTCCCATCCTCGGCATCTGCTATGGCCAGCAGGTGATGACCGCGCAGCTCGGCGGCAAGGTCGAAGGCGGCGAGAGCGGCGAGTTCGGCCGCGCCTTTATCGAAGTGTCCGATAGCTGCACGCTCTTCGATGGTCTGTGGAAGGAAGGCGAGAAGCATCAGGTGTGGATGAGCCATGGCGACAAGGTCACCGCCTTTGCTCCGGGCTTCAAGGTCGTAGCGGTCACCGATGGTGCGCCCTTCGCCATCATCGCGGACGAGAAGCGCAAATTCTATGGCATGCAGTTTCATCCGGAGGTCGTTCACACCCCCGATGGCGCAAAGCTGATCGCCAATTTCGCCCGTCATGTCTGCGGTCTGGCGGGCGATTGGACGATGGCGGAATTTCGCGCCACGAAGATTGCCGAAATCCGGCAGCAGGTCGGCAAGGGGAAGGTGATCTGCGGTCTTTCCGGCGGCGTCGACAGCGCGGTTGCCGCTGTCCTCATCCACGAAGCCATTGGCGACCAACTGACCTGTGTCTTCGTCGACCACGGCCTGATGCGCCAGGGCGAGGCAGAGCAGGTAGTGAGCCTTTTCCGCGGCGCCTACAATATTCCGCTCGTGCATGTGAATGCCGAAACGCTGTTCCTCAACGGCCTTGAAGGTGTCACTGATCCGGAGGCCAAGCGCAAGTTCATCGGGAAGACCTTCATCGATGTCTTCGAGGAAGAAGCGCGCAAGATCGGCGGAGCCGATTTCCTGGCGCAGGGAACGCTTTACCCGGATGTCATCGAGAGCGTCAGCTTCACCGGCGGCCCCTCGGTCACCATCAAAAGCCACCACAATGTCGGCGGCCTGCCCGAGCGCATGAACATGAAGCTGGTCGAGCCGTTGCGCGAGCTATTCAAGGACGAGGTCCGCGAACTGGGCCGCGAGCTTGGCCTCCCCGAACATTTCGTCGGCCGCCATCCCTTTCCAGGCCCGGGCCTTGCCATCCGCATTCCGGGCGAAGTCAGCCGCGAACGCTGCGATATCCTCCGCAAGGCCGACGCGATCTATCTTGAGGAAATCCGCAATGCGGGCCTTTATGATGCGATCTGGCAAGCCTTCGCCGTCCTTCTCCCCGTTCGCACGGTGGGAGTCATGGGCGACGGGCGCACCTATGACAGCGTCTGTGCCCTGCGCGCGGTGACCTCGACGGACGGCATGACCGCTGACGTCTATCCATTCGATTCCACCTTCCTGACCCGAACGGCCACCCGGATCGTGAACGAGGTGAAAGGGATCAACCGCGTGGTTTACGACTATACCTCAAAGCCGCCCGGCACCATCGAGTGGGAGTGAACTGCAATCGGCGGCATTCGCGCTGCCGCCTTTCTTCCTGGGAGCATCCATGACCATCACCATGTATGGCATCAAGAATTGCGACACGATCAAGAAGGCGCGGGCATGGCTTGAGGGGATGGGCGTGCCTTACGTCTTTCATGACTATAAGGCCGTCGGCGTCGATGCTGCCACCCTGGATGGCTGGATCGGGCAAGTCGGTTGGGAACCGCTCCTCAACAAGGCCGGCACCACGTTCAAGAAGCTGCCGGACGCTGACAAAACGGATATTGATGCGGCAAAGGCCAAGGCGCTGATGATTGCACAGCCTTCGATGATCAAGCGCCCTGTGCTTGACGTCGATGGAAAACTGCTTGTCGGCTTCAAGGCCGATCAATATGAGCAGGCGCTGGCAACCGCCTGAACAAATTTCTTCCTTTCTGATGCAGGATCCCCGCACGATGGCACGCACCCTCATTTCCTCCGGCTCGCCTTTTGAAAAGACCGTCGGCTACAGCCGCGCGGTGGTGCAGGGGGACTGGTGCTTTGTTGCCGGTACGACGGGCTATGATCCCGAAACTCGCGAAATGCCCGAAGATGTGAAGGCGCAAGCGCGCAACGCTCTGGCTGTTGTCGAAAAGGCCCTGGCCGAGGGGAGCTTCGCGCTCGCTGATGTGGTCCGTGCGACTTATTACATCACTGATATGTCCTATTGGGATGAGGTCGGACCCGTGCTGGGCGCAGTCTTTGGAGACATCCGTCCGGCCGCGAGTTGCATCGTCTGTGGTCTTGTGAAGCCCGAGATGAAGTTCGAGGTGGAGGTAACCGCCCTTCGCCGGGCGTAAGGAGCGGCTATTGGATCGCGGCCGTCACATGACATGACCTTGGCCGTTGTTCCTGCCGGGGCGAGAACATGGAAATGCCAAAGAATGACCCGGCACTGGCTAAGTGCGGGAAGGATCGTTAGAAGATAGTCCATGTCCACGACCTTCACGATCGACACGTCCACTTCCCGCGCGCATCCTACGCCCGCGCCGATGAAGCGGCTTACTGTTCCTGCCCTGCGGCAGCGCAAGATCAACGGGCAGACAGCCGAACCCATCGTCATGCTGACGGCCTACACCGCCCGCATGGCGCAGTTGCTCGATCCCCATTGCGACGTTCTGCTGGTCGGCGACAGCCTGGGCCAGGTGATCTACGGCCTGCCCTCGACGATTCCGGTGACGCTCGACATGATGTGCAATCATGGCGCGGCCGTAGTGCGGGGCAGCTATCATAGCCTTGTCATCGTCGACATGCCTTTTGGCAGCTATGAAGCTTCTCCGGCGCAGGCGTTCGAAAATGCGGCGCGGATATTGCGGGAAAGCGGCGCTGCCGGCGTCAAGCTGGAGGGCGGGGAGGCAATGGCGGAAACCATTGAGTTCCTTTCCGCTCGGGGCATCCCGGTCTGTGCCCATGTGGGCCTGACGCCACAGGCGGTGAACGCACTGGGTGGCTATGGCGCTCGTGGACGGAGCCAGGCCGAGGCGGAAAAGATCCTGCGCGACGCCAAGGCGGTGGAGCAGGCGGGCTGCTTCATGCTGGTGATCGAAGGAGTGATGGAAGATATCGCGAATGAAGTGACCGCGTCCACATTCTGCCCGACGATCGGCATTGGCGCGTCCGCCAATTGTGACGGCCAGGTGCTGGTGATCGACGACATGCTGGGCATGTTCGAACGCGTGCCCCGCTTTGTGAAGCGCTATGGGAACGCCGCCGAGACGATCTCCACGGCTGTCGCACAATATGCGGCCGATGTCCGCAGCCGCGCCTTTCCGACCACGGATCAGGTCTACCGCCCCAAAAAGTGATTTTCCTTATGTAGTTCCGCCGCTAAGGTCCGCGCCCAGCGACTTGGCATACCCTTCGGAGACGCGTTTTGGCCGTTACGCCCCAAGATAATGAAGCCTTTTTCCGTGAAGTCGATGACGCCCTGCGTCAGGATCAGCTCACCAGCTTCTGGACCCGCTATGGCCGCTTGCTGATCGGACTGGTCGTGCTCGGGTTGGTGTCCTTTGGCGGCTGGCTCTGGTGGAATCATCGGGCGGAGCAGAAGGCGGGCCTGCGCGGCGAGGAACTGGCAAGGACGTTCGACGCGCTTGAAGGAGGCAATAAGGCGGAAGCGGCCAAGCAGGCCGACGCCCTGGTGAACGCCGATCAGCCCGGCTATCGCGCCGCCGCCAAGCTGATCAAGGCGGCCATTGCCCTTGAAGGCGGCGACAACAAAGATGCCATTGCCCAATATAAAGCCATTGTCGCTGACGAGAAGCTGGCGCAGCCCTACCGGGACCTGGCACTGATCCGGCAGACAGCCCTCGAGTTCGACACGCTTCAGCCGCAGCAGGTGGTGGACCGGCTGAAGCCGCTCGCCGTCGAGGGCGGTCCCTGGTTCGGCAGTGCAGGCGAGATGGTGGCGATCGCCTATATGAAGATGCGCAAACCTGAACTGGCGGGACCGCTGTTTGCGGCCATGTCGAAGGATCGCGGCGTGCCGCAGAGCATCCGGACACGTGCGGTTCAGATGGCCGGACTATTGGGGGTGGATGCGGTCCGTACCGACCGCGAGCAGGTGGCCGGAGCATCGGCCGGAAGCGGGGATGAATGAAGGTGAATAAGGTTTATCGACTGACGGCTGCGGTGGCGGCTGTCGCTCTTCTTTCGGGCTGCGGTGTCTTCAAGGGGAAAGCGGGACCTAAAACGCCGGTCCTGGGGGAACGTATTCCCATCCTTACATCCGAATCCGGTGTCGAGGTCGATCCTTCGCTGGCCGATGTGGAAGTGGTGCTGCCTGCCCCAGAGACCAACAGCGAATGGAGCCAGCCCGGCGGCAATGCGGCCAAGTCCATGGGGCATCTTGCTCTTGGCAACGCGCCGCAGAAGGTCTGGTCCGCCAGCATCGCAGGCGGCGGCAAGAAGGCTCGCTTGGCGTCGGCCCCCGTGGTGAGCGGCGGGCGGCTTTACGTTATAGGCACTGACGCACGGATCAGGGCATTCGACGCGAGCACTGGTTCTCCGGTCTGGTCAGTCGATTTTGACTCCAAAGGCAATGGCGGCGCGCTCTTCGGCGGCGGCGTCAGCGTGGAAGGCGATCGTGTCTATGCCACCAATGGCGTTGGCGATGTCGCTGCTTTGAACGCTTCGGATGGCAGCATCGTCTGGAAGAAGCGGCCCGGCGGACCTCTTCGCGGCGCGCCTACGCTTTCCAACGGCAATATCTATGTGATGTCGCAGGACAATCAGATCTTCGCTCTCAATGCTGGCAATGGCGATCTGGTATGGACCGAATCGGGCACGCTGGAAGTCACCGGCGTTTTCGGTGTCGCGGCTCCAGCAGCCGGGCAAGGCACGGTGATCGCAGGCTATAGCTCTGGCGAACTCAGCGCCTATCGCTATGAAAATGGCAGGGGCTTGTGGGGCGACGCGCTTTCCAGGACCAGCATTTCAACCTCTGTCGCTTCGCTTTCGGACATCGATGCTGATCCGGTGATCGACCGCGGGCGCGTCTATGCCGTGGGCCAGGGCGGGCGCATGGCATCCTATGAACTGGTCACCGGCCAGCGGCTTTGGGAAATCAACGCGGCTGGTATTTCGACGCCCTGGGTGGCTGGCGAATGGCTTTTCGTAGTGACGGATGAGGCAAAGCTGCTCTGCATTGCGCGCGCCACCGGAAAGGTCCGCTGGGTCAACCAGCTGAAACGCTACCGCAAGGAAAAGAAGAAGCTGGATCCGATCAGCTGGACCGGCCCGGTTCTGGCGGGGGGACGCTTGATATTGGTGTCCTCCGAAGGCGATCTGGTCTATGCGAACCCCGTTGACGGCTCGGTGCTGGCGACGCAGGAACTGGGGTCAGGCATTTCGTTGTCTCCGGTGGTCGCGAACAATATGCTGTACGTCCTCGACGATGACGGCCGCTTGACGGCTTATCGCTGAGCGATGCGGATTATACGGAATTTGAGGAGGTAGGCAGGCCCATATGCTGCCCGTAGTTGCCATTATCGGGCGGCCCAATGTCGGCAAGTCCACCCTGTTCAACCGGCTCGTCGGCAAGCGGCTGGCGCTGGTCGACGACCAGCCTGGCGTCACCCGCGACCGGCGCGAGGGCGACGCCGAACTGCTCGGGCTCAAATTCCGCGTCATGGACACGGCAGGCTATGAGGATGAGGATCCTCGCACGCTTCCCGGCCGGATGCGGGCGCAGACGGAAGCCGCCGTGGCGTCTGCCGATGCCGCCCTGTTCCTGATCGACGCGCGCGCGGGCATCACCCCGCTGGACGAGGAAATCGCCCGCTGGCTGCGCGAGGGGGAAACCCCTGTCATTCTGGTGGCCAACAAGGCCGAGGGGAGGGCGGCGGAGGCTGGGCTTCTGGAATCCTATTCCCTTGGCCTGGGCGAACCCGTTCAGATCAGCGCCGAACATGGCCAGGGCATGGCGGACCTGTTCCAGGCGCTGCTTCCCCATGTCGAACGCGACGAGGATGAGGATCAGGATGAAGAGGAAGGTTCCGATGCTGTCCTGAAGCTTGCCATCGTCGGCCGCCCCAATGCCGGCAAATCTACCCTGATCAACAAGGTCGTGGGACAGGAACGCCTCATCACCGGCCCGGAAGCCGGGATCACCCGGGACAGTATCGCCATTGACTGGCAGTGGACGGACGCAGAAGGCCAGCCGCGGGACGTGCGGCTCATCGACACTGCGGGTATGCGCAAACGCGCGCGCGTGCAGGACAAGCTCGAAAAGCTCTCCGTCGCCGATGCCCTCCATGCCGTCAACTTCGCCGAGGTCGTCGTGCTGCTGCTCGATGCGACCAAAGGGCTGGAGGCCCAGGACCTGAAGATCGCCGACAGGGTGCTTGAAGAAGGCCGCGCTCTTGTCATCGCGCTTAACAAATGGGACGTAGCGGAGAATGGCAGCGCGCTTTACCAGGGCGTGCGCAAGGCATTGGATGAAGGATTGGCGCAGGTCAGAGGCGTACCGCTGATCACCCTATCCGGTGCGACCGGAAGGGGCATAGACCTGTTGCTTCAGGTGGCGTTTGAAACGCGGGAGGCATGGTCCCGCCGCGTCACCACCGGCGCGCTCAATCGCTGGTTCGAACGCGCACTGGAAGCCAATCCGCCCCCTGCGCCGGGCGGCAAGCGGATCAAGCTGCGTTATCTGACGCAAGCGAAGACACGCCCGCCAGGTTTCATATTGTTCGGCACGAGGGTGGATCAGTTGCCGGAAAGCTATCGCCGTTACCTGGTGAACGGCATTCGCAAGGAGCTTGGATTCGGCGCGGTCCCTGTCCGGCTGACGCTGCGCAGCGCCAAAAATCCCTATGGAAAATAAACCTGCACTGGTCGATGCCCGGGGCATGCGCTGCCCCTGGCCAGCCCTGCGCGCCGCGCGGCAGCTTCGTCAGTCCAGCGAGATAATGGTCTTGGCCGATGATCCTGCCGCCCCGGCTGAACTCAGGAGCCTTGCGCAGCAAAATGGCTGGAGCTTTGCCGAAGAGGCTGTTGACACCGGTCCCGCATTCCTGATCCGCCGATAGCTTCTTCAGAGGGCGGCTTCATATACGCTCTATTTACCCTTTGCCCGCTAAGAGCGGGGGTGTGGGGAACCATGGACGGAATAAGGAGTGAGGCTGGTGGTCCACTTGCAAAATGCACTTGTGAACTGGACTGACTTTGCTCAGGCGCGCCGGGAATTGGGGACGGGTTTCGTTCGGATTCTGGGCTATTTCCGGGAAGATGGCATCAAGTCGGTCGCGGCGATCGAGGAAGCCATGCGTTCGCGCAATGCAGCCGCGCTGGTGATTCCGGCACATACACTGAAGGGGGAATCGCGTCAGTTCGGGGCCGAACGCCTTTCGCTGATGGCGGAAGAGATCGAAATGGTTGCCCGCCGCTGCGTCGAATATCACGAATCGCCTGAGGAACTGATCGAGCAGGTCGTGGCGCTTCGCCCGGCCTTTGAAGAAACGCTGCAACTTCTGGAAAAAGAGTCCAATCCATTGGTAGCACGCCGTCCGACATTCGGACGCCGCGCTTTTTAATCACGTCTTTTTGAATGATGAAGTGATTTCGAGCCAGATGGAATCATCTGCGGCTCGAAAATCACGGAAAATAAAAGAATCTCAGACTTGTTCCGGTTCGATCAGAACCGGAACAAGTCTAGCCGGCTTCTTGGGGGGGCGGTGAAAGAAAACCGTCGTCCCTGCGCAGGCAGGGACCCAGCTTCCTTTTTGACAAGGCTGAGGAAAAAGCGGGGTCTCTGCCTGCGCAGGGACGACGTGTATGGGATACGCCACACAGCTACGTCTTGCGGATTATTGTTCACGAAGAGGCGCAACGGACGCAGGGTTCCTCGGCCTTTTACCAATAGGTCAGAATCAGTGCGGGACCTTGATCACTCCGGCCCCGCACCCAAGTCAGTCTTCCTCGGCCTTGGAATTTAGCTGGATGTAATTTTCCAGGCCCATGCGCTCGATCATTTCAAACTGCGTTTCCAGCTTGTCCACATGATCTTCCTCGCTCTCGAGGATCTGCAGGAGCAGGTCGCGGCTGACGAAATCCCGCACTGATTCGCAGTGCGCAATCGCATCGCGGAGCAGGGGGAGCGCTTCATGCTCCAGCTCAAGGTCCGCCTTGAGAATCTCTTCGACGGTTTCGCCGATCTTCAGGCGGCCGAGCATCTGGAAATTGGGCAGGCCGTCCAAAAAGAGGATGCGCTCCGCCAGCTTGTCCGCGTGCTTCATCTCGTCGATGGATTC
>DATEFI010000059.1:0-2323 GCA_035280705.1 Rhizorhapis sp.
CCTCAAAGACATGGCCGTAGCCGTAACATTTCAGGTCGAAAACGATCATCCTATGTCAACTTCGCTTGAGATGCCCCGCCGGTTTGCGATCGCCGGAACACGGGATCGCACGACCGCGACCCTTTCCATCTCTATATCGGCGAAGGCAAGTCCTGATTGAGTGCCCATATCCAATAAAATATCGCCCCAAGGATCAACCACGGATGAATGGCCGAAAGTTTCCCGGCCATCCTCATGCTGTCCGGTCTGCGCGGGAGCGATGACGAAGCAGGCCGCCTCGATAGCCCGTGCCCGCAACAGCACATGCCAATGGGCCTCACCGGTGGGCACGGTGAAGGCTGAGGGAACCAGCAATATGGTGGCTCCGGCATTGCTGAGCGCCCGGTAAAGGTCCGGAAAGCGAAGGTCGTAGCAGATGCTGAGGCCAAGCCGCGCCCACGGTGTGTCGATTGCCACGACCCGTTCCCCGGGGCCATAGACCGAGGATTCCCGCCAGCTCTCTCCTGTGGCGAGGTCAACATCAAAAAGATGGATCTTGTCGTATCTGGCCCTGATCGAGCCGCCATCATCAATGACAAAGCTCCGGTTGCTCCATCGGCCATCCCCTCGCTCACCTTTCAGGGCAAGCGAACCGAGATGAACCCACAAGCCAGCTTTCGCCGCCGCCTCGCGCACCGCCGCAAGGACGATGTTCCCTTGCTCGTCCGTCAGCGAGGCCGCCACTCTGGACCGGTTGCGATCCATTTGCCCAGCCATTTCAGGGGTGAAGAGCATGTCGGCGCCCTCTGCCTTGGCCCTTTCCACCGCCTCGACGATCGTCTGCGCGTTGTGGGCAGGGTCGATGCCGCTCGTCATCTGCAGAATGGCGGCGCGCATGGCCGTCAGGACTTCAACAGCGGATCAAGCTTGCCGGCATAGTCCAGGGCGGCAAGATCATCCGATCCGCCGATATGCCGTCCGTCGATGAAAATCTGGGGGACGGTATAGCCTCCGTTGGAGCGCTCAAGCATTTCCGTACGCTTTGGGCCGCCCAGGGTGATGTCATATTCCTCGAACGGCACGCCCTTTTCGTTCAGCAGCCGCTTGGCGCGAACGCAATAGGGGCACATCATCTTCGTATAGATTTCCACCTGGGGCATCAGCAACCTCTTCAATGTTGATTCACGAGATTGGCATGGGCTCCGCCATTGTCAATTGCGGCTCCTCCTCATCCGCTATCACGCGTGCCCAGCATAGGAGATGAACGGACGCGGCTCCCGCGCGCTTCAATATCCTGGCGCAGCCATTGGCGGTGGCCCCGCTCGTATAGACATCGTCGATCAGCACCACCGTCTTGCCGGAAAGCAGAGGCCGGTCCGCCTTGTCCACGGCAAAAGCGCCAGCCACCGCCTTTGCCCTTTCCCTCGGATTAAAGCCGCGAAGAGGCGGCGTGGCCTTGACGCGCTTCAGCACCTCAAGCTCCGTGGCGAGTCCGAGCGATCGCCCCAAGGCCTGCGCAATCAGCGCGGATTGATTGAAGCCGCGCGACCATAGCCGCCAGCGATGCAGGGGCACAGGCACCAGCACCAGATTTTCCCGGTACTCGCCGGGCACATGCCGCTCCATCAATCCCGCGATCAGCCGTGCCAATCCTATTTTCCTGCCATATTTCAGCTTCAGCGCCACATGGCGGGCCACCTCGCCATAGGCGATCACCGACCGCGCACGATCATAGGCAGGGGGGTTGGCGAGGCACGCGCCGCAACGGCTTCCCTCCGGCTGCTCATAGGCAAATGGCAGGGCGCAACTTTCGCAACAGGGCGAACCCAGCCATTCCATTTTCTGCCAGCAGAGGGGGCAGAAACTCTGTGCTCCGGTCGTGATGATCCCGCAGGCAGGGCAGCGCGGGGGCAGAGCAAAATCAACGATAGCGCGGGAAAGCGCATGCAGGATGTTCATAGGCTCTTGTCCTATGCGCAGCCTGAATGCACAAGCCCGCTGTGACCATGCCAGCCAATCAGCAGGATATCTTCGACAGGCGCTTGCGGCGCATGCGCCGTGACCGGGCGATTGCGGGCTTCCAGGAGCATGATTTCCTGTATCGACATATGGCCGAGGAACTGCTCGACCGGTTGAGCGACGTCAAAAGGACGTTCGGCAGCGTCTTGCTGATCGGTTCTCCCGACTCCTTCCTTCGCGACCGCCTGTCAGCGGCCGGAATGACGGTAGTCACCACTGATCCGGGCTTTGGCAACAGCCGTGCCTCGGCAGGTGTTCAGGCGGATGAGGACGCCCTGCCCTTTGCCGACGCCAGTTTCGATCTGGTCATTGCCTGCGGCACGCT
>DATEFI010000060.1:0-3345 GCA_035280705.1 Rhizorhapis sp.
GCGTTCAGCACCTGGTCGCGCTTGCGGAAATTGTTGCGGCGATAGATGGCGGCGACCGACTGTTCCTGCGTTCCAGCCACACCCCGGAAAGTCATCGACCCTTCAGGCGGAAAGAAATTGCGATGCTGCCAACTCGCCTCCGCACGAATGCCCTCGCCGGTGCCATAGCCGATCTGTCCCGCCACCGTGCGGGGCGGGGCGCGCTCCAGATCGACGGCCAGGTCGACGGTCTGCCCGTCGCCAGTGTCCTTGGGCGTCATCGTCACGGACGAAATGAGACCCGTCGCAATCAAGGCCCGCCTGAGATCGGTGACTTCCGAGGTGCGATAGGGATCACCCGGCTTGAACCGGGCAATGCGCTGCACATGGCGGGCGCTGAAGATGTCGCCCTCCGGCACCTGGATATTCCCGAAACGCCGATAGCCCGCCGTTTCCACCGGCACCGTCAGATCGCCGACCCGATCATCCCTGTCGATCCGCACAACCGGCTCCTCGACCTTTGCGAAGGGATAGCCATTCTCGCCCAGCGCAGTCGCCAGGCCAAGCCGGGCAGCGACAATTTTGTCGGCATCGATCGGATCGCCCGCCTTTACCGGGAAGGCCTTGTACAGCGTGTCACGGTTTTCCGTCGCCTGTTCGAGGCCGGGCAGCTTCACCTCATCGAGGACATATCGCTGCCCCGGATCGGCATCCAGCACGACCTGAAGCCGCTCATCCTCTTTCGCCGGAACAAGCTCGCTTATAACACGGGCATCATAATAGCCCTTCGCGCGCAGGATGCGCTGCAGCAGCTCTATGTCCTCCTTGGACCGGCGGTTGATCTGGGCGAGGTTGGATTCGTCCCCTTCTCCCTGGCGCAGAACCGACAAGTCGTTGAAACGTTCGCGGAACTGGTCATCGGCAATCTCGTCCACGCCCCGCAGCACGACACGATATTTGATCTCACTGGTGTAGTCGACCGCCGGTGCAGGTTCGATCTCGGCCGCCACTGACTTGTCTTCGGCGCCCTTTTCGCCGGGCTCGGCAGTGGCCTCTTCCATCTCCTCCAGCGGACTTACGCTGTCGGGCCGCTCCATATCCGGCCAGTCTACGCCGAGTCCGGGCATGGGGTCCATTGGCGATTGCGGATCAAGCGGCTGCGCCTCCTTTCCGCCTTGTTCCTGCGCGAGAGCGACCGGGCATGAGACAGCGATGATGACCGCGCAACTGAAACATCGGATCGCACGCAAACGGAAAGGCAATTCGCCGCAGGACATGGGATCAGTCCTAACCATTTGGATTAGGCTGCGCCAGCCCGCTCATCGTCAGGCCGGGGGCAATTGCGCCGGGTCGAATCTTTCCGCCGTCACGGCAATGCCGGTTGCCATGAGTTTTTGCGTCTTTGCGACCCGTTCGTAAAAGAAGCGGACCTGTCTTGGAAGGATACGTCGTCCCTGCGCAGGCAGGGACCCGCTATTCTTCATCTTCGTCAAAGAAAGAAGCTGGGTCCACTCTTCATGCCACAAAGCTAACGCGCGCTGCGGCTGTCAGAAACTCCGTTCCAGGCGGTCGAGAAGCTGCCGCGCGGGACTGGACGGGATCAGGGGCATGATCTCCCCATTTGCGATCATGCTGCCTTGCAGGCGCGCCACACGATCATAAAGGTCCTGGCTCGCCTCGATCAGCGATCGTGCCGCAAAAGGAAAGCGAGCGACGACGTCGGGATCGGACCGGGCGGTGTCGCCCAGCTGATGCCGTGGATCCGATAGTTCCGTGCTGTGCAGTTCGCCATTCAGCACCGCCCGCTGCGTCAGCAGCCAGGCAATGATATGCATCAGCCGCGTCGTCACCTTCAGCGATTCACAGGAAAAGCTGACCCGCACCATGATGTCGAGCGCTTCACGGTCCATGTCGGCCTGCGCATCGAAATAGCCCCGCGCTTCATCCGCCATGACCATCGCCTCGACATAAAGGCTGTCAATCAGCTTCCGACTCATTTCACGCGATATGGTGCCATCCTGCATCTTGTTTGACTGCCACAAGGATCCGGGGATGTCAGGCGCATTAAGCACCTTTTTCAGGGAAAAGCCGCGCCGTATCGAATTGGGGCGGCTCGCATGACACAAGAGCATGGCCGTCCCCAAAGCCCGTCGCCGCTGCGCAGGCTGGGCCCAGCTTCCTTTTTCAATGACTTGCCCGGCCAAGCGGGTTCCCTGCCTGCGCAGGGACGACGGGTTTAGGGGCAACCCTCGTCCAACGATCCTAAGCAATAATATCCGGAATCAACGCATCCTCGAGCGCCGCCATCTCATCGCGCAACCGCAATTTGCGCTTCTTCAGGCGGGCAACCTGCAAATCATCCCGGCCGCTCGATTCGGCGAGAGCGCTGATCGCCATATCCAGATCGCGATGTTCGACGCGCAAGGCTTCCAGGCGGCGCATGATCTCTTCAGGGGTCATAAAGACAGCATTCCCGTTCCGGAAAAAGCAGTTGGCGCGACTATAAGGGGGAATGGCGGAACGGGCCATCGCAAATCCTCAATCGGCCCGT
Source organism: Rhizorhapis sp. (assembly GCA_035280705.1). GTDB lineage: Bacteria > Pseudomonadota > Alphaproteobacteria > Sphingomonadales > Sphingomonadaceae > Rhizorhapis. The sequence goes on from DATEFI010000060.1 coordinate 2,531, forward strand.
CGAACGGGCGGAAAAGAGTGGAAGACAGGAGGGAATTTTCATGATTTACTCCGTTCTCCATGTCCTAACTCATCCAGGAGGATATATATGGAGAACAGCCACATCTCAGCTCTACAGGCCAAGCATGCCGGCCTCGACGAACGCATCAAGGCTGAAAGCAGCCGCCCCCTCCCCGACGCCATTGTCCTGGCAGAACTCAAGAAACAGAAATTGCGAATCAAGGAAGAGCTGAAGGCGCACTGAAACCATAAGGCTGATCCCGGAACCGGCCCCTTTTCGGGCCGGACCGGACATGGCGCCAGCATTCGGCTACGCCCATCTCCCGCTTATGGAGAAATGGCGTTCAAAATCTTCTTTTGGCAAATACCGCTTACAGGAGCCCCAGGCGTTTTCCCTAATCGTCGCGGGAGATCTTCTCTTGGCGCTCATGCCGTTCCTGCGCCTCGACCGTCATTGTGGCGATGGGGCGCGCCTCCAGCCGGCCCAGCGAGATAGGCTCGCCAGTCACTTCGCAATAACCATATTCGCCGTCATCTATCCGGCGCAGGGCGGCATCGATCTTGGCGATCAGCTTGCGCTGCCGGTCGCGCGTGCGCAATTCGATGGACCAGTCGGTTTCGCTCGACGCGCGGTCATTAAGGTCGGGCTCGCGAAGCGGTTCGTTCTGCAATACGGCCAGCGTGCCTTCTGCTTCGCTAAGGATTTTCTTTTTCCAGTTAAGGAGCGATTGCCTGAAATATTCGAGCTGCCGCTCATTCATGAACTCTTCGTCCGGGGAAGGACGGTAACCATCCGGGAGGATGACCTGTCCTCGT
>DATEFI010000061.1:0-11109 GCA_035280705.1 Rhizorhapis sp.
CCGCCGGTTGGCGTATTTCTTGATGATGACCGGTTCCGACTCGCCAGAGGATTTTGCGGCTTTTGCCATCGCGTCCACTCCCACCAATGATCATGCTGCATTAGCACCAAAGGATGATGCGCCGCAACATGGTCCCCGGCCATTGCCTCTGTTTCTGGATATATTGTGGCGAGAGACCCAGGATGACACAATTTTCCGGCTGAAGGCCCTCGAGGGCCTCCGAAAATATCAAAGTGCAAAGCGCAATCGGCGGCAGCCGAAGGCAGACAGTATCGCACAAGCCGGTGCTGCACGATTGCTGCACTATAGAGGTGCGGGAAAACCCGTTATCTTCATCCCTTCGCTGATCAATCCGCACATGGTCCTCGACCTGTCCGATCGCACCTCGCTGATGAGATATTTGTGCGGCCGGGGCATCAATGTGCATCTGGTCGACTGGGGGACCCCGCTGGCCGGGGACAGGGACCTTGGCCTTTCCGGACATGTTGAGCAGCGGCTCTTGCCCTTGCTCAAGGACCTGCCCGAACCGCCGGTCCTGGTCGGTTACTGCCTTGGCGGGACAATGGCGGCCGCGGCTGCCGGTCTTACTGAAGTTGCCGGTCTCGGGATGGTCGCAGCACCATGGGCGTTTGATGGCTTTCCGGAAAAGACACGCGAACTGATCACCGAACTCTGGACCAAGGCAAAGCCGATGTGCGAGGGCTTGGGCTATGTGCCGATGGAAGTGCTGCAATCAGGTTTCTGGTCCCTCGATCCCGCCCGGACGATACGGAAATATGCCGCTTTTGCCGACGCGAAGGAGGATTCGGAGGAAGCGCGCACCTTCATCACCGTGGAGGACTGGGCCAATGAGGGAGCGCCGCTGACCCTGGGCGCCGGGCGCGAACTGTTCGAGCAGCTCTATGCCGACAACGAACCGGGATCAGGCCGCTGGATGGTCGGCGGAAAGATCGCGGACCCGGCGGCCCTCAAGGTTCCATTCCTCAACGTGCTTTCAGAGACCGACAAGATCGTGCCCGCCGTCACTGCCTGTCCCGCTGGAAGGCAAGTGCATCTGTCCAGCGGACATGTCGGCATGATCGTTGGCGGCAAGGCGCGCCAGCAACTCTGGGAGCCTTTGGCGGAATGGCTTTTGCAATCCTGCCTGCGATGATAAGCGGACCGGGTCTTTAGCCCCCCACGCGACTCAGGAGCAGTCTCATGACCGACATCGTCATTACCGCCGCCAAGCGTACTCCGGTTGGCAGCTTCCTTGGTGCTTTCGCCGCTACGCCCGCCCACGAACTTGGCCGGATCGCGATCGAGGCTGCCCTTGCTCAGGCTGGCGTTGCTCCAGAGGAAGTGTCCGAAGTGATCATGGGCCAGGTGCTGACGGCCGGACAAGGACAGAATCCAGCCCGCCAGGCTTCCATGGGTGCCGGTATCCCCAAGGAAATTCCGGCCTGGGGCGTCAACCAGGTTTGCGGCTCCGGCCTCCGCTCGGTTGCATCGGCGGTTCAGGCGATCGCGCAGGGGGACGCCACGATCATCGTGGCGGGCGGGCAGGAAAGCATGTCGCTTTCCCCCCATTGCCAGTCGCTGCGGCAGGGCCAGAAAATGGGCAGCCTGGAGATCGTCGACACGATGATCAAGGACGGCCTGACCGACGTGTTCAACGGATACCATATGGGGATCACCGCCGAGAATGTCGCCGAACAATATCAGGTGACGCGCGAGGCGCAGGATGCCTTTGCCGTGCGCTCGCAGAACCTTGCCGAGGCGGCGCGTGCAGCGGGGCGCTTCAAGGATGAAATTGCGCCGGTCACCGTCAAGACCCGCAAGGGCGAGACGATCGTCGCGGAGGACGAATATATCCGTACCGGCGTTACTCTGGACAGCGTCACGAGCGTCCGCCCCGCCTTCAAGAAGGACGGCACCGTGACGGCGGCCAATGCCAGCGGCATCAATGACGGTGCGGCGGCGCTGGTGCTGATGACGGCTGAAGAAGCAGCCAGGCGCGGCGCTCCGGTTTTAGCGCGGGTGGCGAGCTGGGCTCATGCGGGCGTTGACCCCTCGATCATGGGCATTGGTCCTGTTCCGGCGACGAGGAAGGCGCTTGCAAAGGCGGGATGGACGCTTGCCGATCTTGACCTCATCGAAGCCAATGAAGCCTTTGCCGCGCAGGCGCTCTCGGTCGGCAAGGAACTCGGTTTCGACCCCGAAAAGGTAAACGTCAATGGCGGCGCAATCGCCATCGGACATCCGATCGGCGCATCGGGCGCACGCGTCCTCACCACGCTTATCTACGAGATGCAGAAGCGCAATGTCTCGAAGGGCCTGGCCACATTGTGCATCGGCGGCGGCATGGGCATCGCCATGTGCATTGAAAGATGAACGCTGAACACCGGTGCCGGCTGAAAAGCCGGCGTTAAGAACATCAGCTAATCATTATTTTACCATCCGCCGGCATTAATGCCATGCCGGCGGATCTTTTTTTGGTCCGTTCCGAGATCATCAATTATCCGGAAGAAGAATGCTGTTGACAGGATCGAGGGCCTAATACAGGTTCCAAAAGCACGTGGGGACGTTTGCACTCTTGCTCGATTTTTTAGGGGGCGGTGATGCATAAGGACTTTATCGACGACCCTGCGGCACTCACCGCTGCCATAGAGACTAAGAACCGTTTGGAAGCCATCGTGGCGTCCGCAATGGATGCGATCATCACGATCGACAACGATCACAAGATCATCTTTTTCAATCCGGCCGCCGAAGCGATGTTTGGCATCGAGAGCAATGAAGCGCTGGGGCAGCCCATTTCCCGCTTCATCCCAGAACGCTACCGGGCTGCGCATGAAGGGCATATCCGGCATTTCGGCAAAACCGGCGAAACCGGGCGGCGAATGGGCGCGCTGGGAGCGATCAGCGGCCTTCGCGCCAACGGCCAGGAATTCCCGGTAGAAGCCTCCATCTCCCAGGCAGTGGTGGGAAAGGAACGCCTCTCCACCGTGATCCTGCGGGACATTACGGAGCGCAAGGCCAATGAGGAAGCACGGGCCTTGCTCGCACGGGAGGTGGATCATCGCGCCAAAAATGCCCTAGCCATTGTCCAGGCGCTTGTGTCCCTGACCAGAGCCCCTACCCGTGAGACCTTCGTGGAAGCGGTGACGGGCCGGGTCTCCGCCCTCGCCCGCGCTCATTCCTTGCTGGCACAGAACCGGTGGAGCGGCGCCTCGCTGCGGAAGGTCGTGCAGGACGAAGTTTCCGCTTATGAGCGTCCCGGACAGGTCCAATATGGCGGCCCTGACCTCATGCTATCGCCCAAGGCAGTGCAGCCGATCGGCCTGTTGATCCATGAACTGGCTACCAATGCCGTAAAATATGGCGCACTGTCCACGGTCAAGGGCAAGGTGCATGTGGAATGGAAGCTGAAGGGCGGTGATATGCTGTTCCTGAGGTGGCAGGAGAGCCACGGGCCGCCGGTCACCCCGCCCAAGCAGAAGGGCTTTGGCTCCAACCTGATCACCACCGTGACGGGGCTACAGCTTGGCGGTGATGTGGAGATCGACTGGGCCCCTGAAGGCATCGTCGTCACGGCATCATTGCCTGCGGGCGTGATCCGTCAGCAGGAGGTGCCAGTCAGCCCTACGCCTTCCGAGCCGATGCCCCTTCATGTTGAACGAAGAAAGACCGGCAATGTACTCGTTGTCGAGGACGAAAGGCTGATTGCCATGCAGATGGCCGAGTCCCTGAAAGAGGCTGGCTGGTCAGTGATTGGCCCGGTAGCCACTGTCGAAGAGGCCAATAAGTTGCTGTCCAGGTCGAAAAAGCCGGATGCTGCGATCCTTGACGTCAATCTCGACGGGAAGTCAGTCTATCCCCTTGCCGAGGCGCTTCAACGGCAGGGCATCCCGATATTATTTTGCACCGGCTATGAAAGCCTGGACGAGAGCCGGTTCGAAGATTGCGAGAGAATCCGCAAACCGGCCAATGTCGCTCAAGTGATCGGGGCGGTGCAGGTCGCCATTGAGAAGCAGCGGCGCGGCACACGTACCCTGACGTCCTGAAATTCGCCTTTATACAGTGAGCAGAACCGTTGGCCCTGAGCTTGGTCGAACGGCATTTCTTCTTCTGAAGAAAAAATGGGCTTCGACAGGCTCAGCGCCAACGGACTTGAGTCAGAACAGCATGCGCTCTGATCACTCCGATCCGCCGCGTCACTCCAATTCCAGGATCACCGCGTCCACAGCAAGGCTGGCGCCGGGCTGCGCTTCGATAGATTTCACTACCCCCGCCTTTTCCGCGCGGAGAATGTTTTCCATCTTCATCGCTTCGACGACGGCGAGCGGCTGGCCCGCTTCCACCTTGTCTCCAGCACCGACATGCAGCGCGACCAGCAGGCCAGGCATCGGGCACAGCAGATATTTGGAAAGATCCGGCGGCACCTTTTCCAGCATATGCGCCGCATGCGGCGCCATATGGGCGGGAAGGACGCGCACATCATGGCTGGCGCCGCGCGCCGTCAGACGGAAACCGGCCCGGATCGGTGCAATTTGCACAGCCAGTGACTGATCCCCGATCTCAGCCTCGATAAGGCGGTCACCTGGAGTATATTCAAGGCTGATGTCGAGCGGTTCGCCATCGACCAGCACCTGATCCGGCGCCAATTCCACATCATGATCGACACCCGCCACGCGGACCTGCCACTTTGCTGGCGGACGCAATTTCTTGCCGAGTTGGTTATCGATGCGCCGCGCCCGGTCCGCCTGCGCTGCGCCTGCAAAAGCGCCGATGGCGGCCAACTGACGAAGCAGTCCGGCGCTGGCGGGCGCACCGGCAAAACCTTCCGGATATTCCTCGGCGATAAAGCCCGTCGTGATATTGCCCTCGCGGAAGCGCGGATGCTGCATCAAAGCTGAGAGAAAGTCGATATTATGCCCCGGCCCCTGGATTTCGAAGCGGTCGAGCGCCTCGACCTGCTTGTCGATCGCCTCCTCACGGGTGGGCGCATAGGTGATGAGCTTGGCGATCATCGGATCATAGAACATGGAGACCTCGCCCCCCTCTTCCACGCCGTCGTCGATCCGGACGCCCTCCATTTCTTCGGGCGGGTTGTAGCGGACGAGGCGGCCCGTCGACGGAAGGAAACCACGATAAGGATCCTCGGCATAGACGCGGTTCTCTATGGACCAGCCGTTGATCTTCACATCTTCCTGCCGGAACTTCAGTTCCTCACCATTGGCGACGCGGATCATCTGCTCCACAAGGTCAAGCCCAGTGATCTGCTCTGTGACCGGATGCTCCACCTGAAGCCGCGTGTTCATCTCAAGGAAATAGAAACCGTCGCCGGTCTTGTCGGCGCCTGAGACGATGAGTTCGACCGTGCCCGCACTGAAATAGCCCACGGCCCGCGCCAGCGCGACGCACTGCTCGCCCATTTTCTTGCGCATTTCCGGGCTGACGAAGGGCGACGGCGCTTCCTCCACCACCTTCTGATGGCGGCGCTGGATCGAGCATTCGCGCTCGTTCAAGTAAACGATATTGCCGTGTTGATCGCCCAAAATCTGGATTTCGATATGGCGCGGGCTTTCGATGAACTTCTCGATGAAAACGCGATCATCGCCAAAGCTTGCCAGCCCCTCGCGCTTGGTGGCTTCAAAGCCCTCGCGAACGTCTTTCTCGCTATAGGCAAGGCGCATACCCTTGCCGCCGCCGCCGGCCGACGCCTTCATCATGACAGGATAGCCGATCTCGTTTGAGATACGGACGGCGTGCTCGGTATCCTCGATCACGCCGACATAGCCAGGCACGACATTGACGCCCGCTTCCTTGGCGAGCTTCTTGGACTCGATCTTGTCGCCCATGGCAGCGATTGCGTTGGCCGGGGGACCGATGAAGATGATGCCCGCCTCATCGAGCGCCTTGCGGAAGCTCTCCCGCTCGGAGAGGAAGCCGTAACCGGGGTGGACAGCATCAGCGCCGGTGGCCTTGCACGCCTCAATGATCTTGTCCGCGAGCAGATAGGACTGCGCGGCGGGGGGCGGGCCAAGATGGACTGCCTCGTCCGCCATCTGCACATGCGGCGCGCGTGCGTCGGCGTCGGAATAGACGGCGACGGTCTTGATGCCCATCTTCCGGGCGGTCCGGATGACGCGGCAGGCAATTTCCCCTCGATTGGCGATCAGTATTTTCTTTATCATTCAGGCCCCAACTTCCATTTTTTCTACTCCGTTCGGGCTGAGCCTGCTGAAGCTCCTTATCTTTTCGGAAGAAAGGATGCCTTCGACGGGCTCAGGGCGAACGGGATAACGACCTCTATTCAGCCGTTTCCAAATGCCCATGCGGTGCGGCTTGCATCGCAAGCACCCCCAATTTTGCAAACAGAGCCGCATCCTTGTCATCGCCCGCATTGGCGGTGGTCAGCAGCTTGTCGCCGGTAAAAATACTGTTCGCCCCAGCCATGAAGCAGAGCGCCTGGCACGCCTCGCTCATGCTTTCGCGGCCCGCAGAGAGCCGCACCATACTCTTGGGCATGGCGATGCGCGCAACCGCGACAGTGCGGACGAACTCGATCTCGTCGATCTTCGCGAGCGGCGTGTCGGCCAGCATGTCGCCCAGTACAGTGCCCTTGACCGGCACCAGCGCGTTGATCGGCACGCTTTCCGGGTGCGGCATGGTGGCGAGTGCGTGGAGGAAGCCGATGCGGTCCTCCCGCTTTTCACCCATGCCGACAATACCGCCGCAGCAGACATTGATCCCGGCGCTACGGACATTTTCCAGTGTCTCGATCCGGTCCTCGAAGGTCCGGGTGGTGATGACATTGGCGTAGTTTTCCGGCGAGGTGTCGATATTGTGGTTGTAATAATCGAGCCCCGCTTCGGCGAGCTGCTTCGATTGGTCCGCGCTCAGCATGCCCAGCGTCATGCAGGTTTCCATGCCCATGGCACGCACGCCCTTCACCATTTCGACGATGGCGGGCATGTCCCGGTCCTTGGGGCTGCGCCATGCGGCGCCCATGCAGAAGCGGGTTGAGCCTGCATCCTTCGCCTGCGCCGCCGCCTGCAGCACCACGCGCGGGTCCATCAGCTTGGTGGCCTTGAGGCCCGTTTCGGCATGCGCCGACTGGTTGCAATAGCCGCAATCCTCCACACAGCCGCCGGTCTTGATCGACAGCAGGGTGGAGAGTTGCACCTCGTTACGCGGGTGATTGGCGCGGTGCACCGTCTGCGCTTCGTAAAGCAAGTCGGCAAAAGGCAGATCGAACAGCGCGGCAATTTCCTCGCGGGTCCAGTCGGTTCGTACTCCTGCTTTCCGTTCGTCCCGAGCGCAGTCGAGGGACGTTGGCTTGGCGCGGCGTGTCTCGACTTCGCTCGACACGAACGGAGAATGTGACTCGATCTTCGTCATTCGGCGGCTTCCTCCAGGCCCTCGGGCGGCATGTTGTGGCCGAGAAGGCGCAGCACGTCTGCGGCGCACTCGATCACATTACTGCCCGGCCCATAGATGCCTGCAACGCCCGCGTCACGCAGGAACTGATAGTCCTGCGCCGGGATCACGCCACCCGCAACAACCTTGATGTCAGGCCGGCCATTGTCGCGCAGCAACTTGACGAGCTGAGGAATGAGCGTCTTGTGCCCGGCGGCAAGGCTGGAGGCGCCCACCACATCGACATCGCTTTCCAGCGCCAGATAAAGGGTTTCCTCCGGCGTCTGGAACAGCGGCCCGCTCACCACCTCGAAACCCATGTCGGAAAAGGCCGAAGCGATCACGTTCGCGCCGCGATCATGGCCGTCCTGGCCCATCTTGGCGACGAGCATGCGCGGCTTGCGGCCCTTGCGGCGCTCAAAGGCTTCAACGCCGTCAATGACCCGGGTCCAGCGGCTGTCGCCAGAATAGGCGCCGCCATAGATGCCCTTCACTGGTCTTGGCAGCGTATCATAGCGGCCGAAGACATCTTCCATCGCCTGGCTGATCTCGCCCAGTGTGGCGCGGGCGCGGGCTGCCTTCACCGCCAGATCGAGAAGGTTGCCATCGCCCTTTGCGCCGTCGCGCAACGCATGAAGCGCGACCTGGCACGCCGCTTCGTCGCGCTCGGCCTTTACCTTTTTGATGCGGGCGATCTGCGCGTCGCGAACCTTGTGGTTATCGACCTCCAGAATCTCGATGGATTCTTCATTATCAAGGCGGAATTTGTTGACGCCGACGATGACATCCTCGGCCCGGTCGACACGGGCCTGCCGTGCGGCGGCGGCTTCCTCGATCATTGCCTTGGGCCAGCCTGCCGCCACGGCCTTCGCCATGCCGCCCTCGCCCTCGACGCGCTCAATGATCTCCCAGGCTTTGTCAACCAGTTCCTTGGTGAGCGCCTCCACATAATAGCTGCCGCCCAGCGGATCGACGACATTGCACATGCCGGTTTCCTGCTGAATCACGATCTGCGTATTGCGCGCGATGCGGGCGGAGAAGTCAGTGGGGAGCGCGATCGCCTCGTCAAGCGCATTGGTGTGGAGCGACTGAGTGCCGCCCAGCATGGCCGCCATCGCTTCGATGGTGGTGCGCATGACATTGTTATAGGGGTCCTGCTCGGTCAGCGAAACGCCGCTGGTCTGGCAATGGGTGCGCAACATCTTGCTGCGTTCCTGCTTCGCGCCCAGATCGGTCATGGCCCGGTGCCAGAGCGTGCGCGCCGCGCGCAGCTTCGCGATTTCCATGAAGAAGTTCATGCCAATGGCGAAAAAGAAGCTCAACCGGCCGGCGAACTTGTCTATGTCGAGGCCGGACGCAACGCCATATTTCACATATTCCATGCCATCGGCGATGGTGAAGGCCAGTTCCTGCACCTGTGTCGCACCGGCCTCCTGCATATGATAGCCGGAAATGGAAATGGAGTTGAACTTCGGCATATGGTCCGCCGTATAGGCGAAGATGTCCGAGATGATCCGCATCGATGGCTCTGGTGGATAGATATAGGTGTTGCGGACCATGAACTCCTTCAGAATGTCGTTCTGAATGGTCCCTGACAGCTTGTCCTGCGGAACGCCCTGCTCTTCCGCCGCGATGATGTAGAAGGCGAGCACCGGAATGACCGCGCCGTTCATCGTCATGCTGACCGACATCTCGTCGAGCGGGATGCCGTCGAAAAGGATCTTCATGTCATCGATCGTGTCGATGGCGACGCCCGCCTTGCCGACGTCACCGGTGACACGCGGATGATCGCTGTCATAGCCGCGATGGGTCGCAAGGTCGAAAGCGACCGACAGGCCCTTCTGCCCCGCGGCCAGGTTCCGGCGGTAGAAGGCGTTGGATTCCTCCGCGGTCGAAAAGCCCGCATATTGCCGGATGGTCCAGGGCTGGCCCGCATACATGCTGCCCCGCACGCCCCGAGTGAACGGCGCGAACCCAGGAAGGCCGGGATCTAGGTCCCGCACATCCTCGGCCGTATAGAGGGGCTTCACCTCGATCCCCTCCGGCGTGTGCCAGGTGAGGTCGCGGCCCTTCACTTCCTTTTCGGAGAGCTTCTTCCAGTCTTCGATCGTCGGTTTGTCAGCCATCACCTGCCCTCAAATCTGGCGGGACGCTTCGCAAGGAAGGCTTGCACTCCCTCCGCATAATCCGCGCTTCGCCCCGCCTCCCGCTGGTGCCGGCGTTCCATTGCCAGCACCTCGGAAAAGCTGGAATCCATTGCCGTCCCGATGCCTTTGCGGATCAGGCCAAGGCTGAAGGTCGGCATTCCGGCAAGCCGTATGGCGAGAGCCCGTCCCTCATCCGGAAGCTGCTCATCGGCAACAGCCCTGTAGATGAGACCCCAGCTTTCCGCCTTGGCGGCCGGAATGCGTTCGCCCAGCATCATCATCTCATTCGCCCGTGCGCGCCCCACCAGGCGCGGCAGCACCCATGTCGTGCCGCCATCGGGTATCAGGCCGATATTGATGAAGGCTTGGAGGAAATAAGCGGATTCCGCTGCCACGACGAAATCGCATGCCAGGGCCAGTGAACAGCCGATCCCTGCACAGGCTCCTTGCACCGCCGCAACCATGGGAAGCGGCGATGCCATGATCTTTTCGATGGCGGGATTGTAATGCTGCTCAAGGATGTCGCCCACATCCTCGGGAAGGCCGCCATCAGCCTCAAGATCGGTGCCGCTGCAGAAACCCTTGCCCGCCGCGTTGAGGAGAACGGCACGCACTCCCCGGGAAGGAAACGCATATAGCGCATCCACGATCTCGCGGGCCATGGCGGGCGTGAGGGCGTTCAGGCGTTCGGGACGATTGAGCGTAATCGTTCCGACATTCTGATCGACGGCTACCTTTATGGTGCTGTAATCGCTCAATGCGCACCCTCCTTGGGCGTTTCCATGATCTCCACCAGTGTCCCCCCCATGTCCTTGGGATGGACGAAAAAGACCAGCGTTCCATGAGCACCGATCCGGGGTTCACCGAGTACCCTGGCGCCCTTGGCCTCCAGATCGGCCTTGGCCGCATGGATGTCAGGCACTTCGAAGCAGACATGATGTTGCCCGCCCTGGGGATTTTTCTCGAGGAATTTGGCGATCGGGCTGTTTTCGCCCAGCGGCTCGATCAGTTCGATCTGGCTGTTGGGCGTGTCCACGAAGCAGACACGCACGCCCTGCGGCGGCAGATCGAAGGGCTCATGAACCTTGGTCGCGCCCAGCAGATCGACATACATCTCCACCGATTTTTCGATAGAGGGCGTAGCGACCCCGACATGATTGAGGCGGCCGATGGCCATCAGAGCTTCTCCACGATCATGGCAATGCCCTGCCCGCCGCCGATGCACATGGTGCAAAGACCGTATTTGCCGCCAATTCGCTCCAGTTCATAAAGCGCTTTCACGGTCAGGATCGCGCCGGTCGCGCCGACCGGATGGCCAAGCGAAACCCCGCTGCCATTGGGATTGACCTTCTCCGGATCGAAACCAAGCTCCTGGGCCACAGCACAAGCCTGGGCGGCGAAAGCCTCATTGCTTTCGATGACGTCGATGTCGGACAGGCTGAGGCCTGCGCGCTTCAGTGCAATCGGAACGGCCTTCACCGGCCCGATGCCCATGATGCTGGGCTCGACCCCGGCATGCCCCCAGGCAATGATGCGGCCCATGGGCTTCAAGCCCTTTTCA